>JAAFGU010000046.1 GCA_010365205.1 Aromatoleum sp.
CCGCTTTCGCTTTTGCGATGCCGGCGCATGCCGCACGCATCGGCGTTCTGTCGAACCAGAACGCCGCCGCGACAGCCGCCGATTTCACCGGACGGCTCACCGGACACACGTTCACGGCGGTCGAAATCGCAACGGTGACGCCTCCGCTCGCGACGCTCGTCAACAACTTCGATGCCATCCTGCTGTTCGAGGACGGGCTCTTTGCCAATGCCCCGAACGTGGGGAACGTGGTGGCTCAGTTCGCGCAAACCGGACGGCCCGTCGTCCTGGGCTCCTTTTACGAGCAGGACCGCAGCACGACGACGTCGGTCGCGGCAAGCGGCTGGGGCGCCCTCGAATCACTCGATCCCAACATCTCCGACGGATTCGGCACCGCTTACTCGGCGCGATCGCTCAATCCCACGTCGCTGGTGGTGCATCCGCTGACCTACGGGGTGAAAACACTGGCAGCGCATCAGTTCGCCGGCGGCAACCAGGCCAAATCCGGCACCATCGTCCTCGCGCGCTGGGCGCAACCGAACGCGCACGGCGCCCGGGATCCGGCGATCGCGCTGCGCTTCACTGGCAATGCTTGCGTCATGCACGTCGCGATCGCCGCCGATTATTCTTCGTACGGCGCGTACGGATCGGTCTACAGCGGGGATTTCTATCCCCTGTGGCAGAACGCGTTCGACTTCGCGGCGGCAAAATGCATCGTCGGAAACGATCAGATCGTCGATTCCGGCGCGCTACCGGCGGCCCCATCGAACGGCGGCCCGGTCGCTGTCCCGGCCCTCGCCGAAGCCACACTGGCGCTGTTGTCGCTGTTGCTGGCGACCGCCGCGTTGGGCGCGCTTCGCCGCCGCGGCTGATCCGACCGAGGTCGGGACACCCCGTTCCATGCGGTTCGACGTCCTGGCAACGGAGGGCCGCGCCCGCCGTGCCCGGCTCGAACTCGCGCACGGAGTCGTCGAAACCCCCGTCTTCATGCCCGTGGGAACGTACGGCGCCGTCAAGGCGATGGCGCCGTACGAACTCGACGACCTCGGCGCGCAGATCGTGCTCGGGAACATGTTCCATCTCTGGCTGCGGCCAGGCCTGGAAGTCGTCGCCGCGCACGGCGGACTTCACCGGTTCATGGGATGGGACCGGCCGCTGCTCACCGACTCCGGTGGATTCCAGGTATGGAGCCTCGGCGCGCTGCGCAGGGTCGCCGACGACGGCGTGACCTTCGCGTCACCGGTGAACGGCGACAAGCTGTATCTGACGCCGGAAATTTCGATGCAGGCACAGCGTACGCTCGACTCGGACATCGCGATGATCTTCGACGAATGTACACCGTGGCCCGCGACGCGCGACCAGGCGGCGACGTCGATGGAGCTCTCGCTGCGCTGGGCAAGGCGATCGCGCGCCGAGTTCGATGCCATCGCCAATCCCAACGCGCTGTTCGGCATTGTGCAGGGCGGAATGCACGACGATCTGCGCGACGCGTCGCTCGGCGGGCTCGTCGAAGTCGGCTTCCATGGCTACGCAATCGGCGGACTTTCGGTCGGCGAACCCAAGGACGAGATGTTGCGTGTACTCGACTACGTGGCCCCGCGCCTGCCCGTCGATCGCCCGCGCTATCTGATGGGCGTCGGCACACCGGAGGACATCGTTGCCGGCGTGGAGGCCGGCATCGACATGTTCGATTGCGTGCTCCCGACGCGCAATGCGCGCAACGGCTGGCTGTTCACGCGTTTCGGCGACGTGAAGATACGCAACGCCCGGCACCGGATCGATACGGAACCGCTGGACAGGTCCTGCGCCTGCTACACCTGCCGCCGCTTTTCCCGGTCCTACCTTCATCATCTGCAGCGCGTCAACGAAATTCTTGGCGCCCGTCTCAACACGATCCACAATCTTCACTTCTACCTGACGCTCGCCGGCGAGATGCGTGCGGCGATTGCCGCCGGCACCTTGGCTGCCTGGGCGGTCCGATTCCGCGACGATCGCGCACGCGGGGCATAAGCCGCGGCCCGCAGGACCGGGCCTCCCGCGCGAGCACACCCTACCGACAATGCGGCCCCGCGCCCGCATCGAGCGCTGCGGAGTTCGTTCGCGAGCGAGGAACGCAGGCCGAGAAGCCCGCAGACCGCAGTCGATTGCGTGCCCGCGGTCCCGTGGCCAGTCCGCGGAAACGCCGCCGAGGTTCGAGCTGATCTCATGGGCAACGGACGACTTCGCGCGCATGATAGAATGGACAGTTGTCTGCTCGCGCGCCACGCGTGGGCCGCCCGCGCCGCCCACGGCGCCTTCACGGTCCTGCGTCCGCCATTACGGAGGAACTCAACGTGCTCGACTTCATAATCACCCCGGCGCTCGCGCAGGGCGCCCCGGCCACCGGCCTGTTCGGTGGCGACCTGATGGCTTTCCTGCCGATGGTCGCGATCTTCGTCGTATTCTATTTCCTGCTTATCCGGCCGCAGCAAAAGCGCGCGAAAGAAGCGAAGGCGATGCTGACGGCGCTGCAAAAGGGCGATGAAGTGATTACCACCGGCGGCATCGTCGGCAAGATCTCGAAGCTCGGCGACCAGTACGCGACGCTGGAAGTCGCGACCGGCGTCGAGATGACGGTCCAGCGGTCGGCCATCGGCCAGCTACTGCCCAAGGGCACGATCAAGGCGCTCTGACCGACCGGTCGGCCCAAGCCGCGCGCCAGCGCGCGGGGCTTGGGCGCTAACGCGACACCGCGTCCCGATCGTCCACTCGCACCGGCCCGCACCATGAACCGATACCCGCTCTGGAAATACCTGGTCATTGCCGTTGCGATCGTGGTAGGGTTCCTGTACACGCTGCCCAACTTCTTCCCCGAAGCGCCGGCTGTGCAGGTGTCGTCGTCAAAGGCCACCGTGGCCGTCGACAACGCGCTGCTCGGAACCGTCGAAGACACGCTGAAAGCGGCCGGCATTCCCTACCGCGGCGCCACGCTCGACCCGGTCGGAGTGAAGGTCCGTTTCGCCGATCCGGACATCCAGCTGAAGGCGAAGGACGCGCTGCAGACGAAGCTCGGCGACAACTACATCGTCGCGCTGAACCTGCTGTCGGCGTCGCCCGCGTGGCTGACGGCAATCGGTGCGCTGCCGATGTACCTCGGTCTCGACCTGCGCGGCGGCGTCCACTTTCTGCTGCAAGTCGACATGAAGGCGGCGCTCGACAAGGCCGCCGACCGCTACACCACCGACATCCGCTCGTTGCTGCGCGAGAAGAAAGTCCAGTATGGCGGCGTCGTGCGCGAAGCTTCGAACGTCGTCGTCCGCTTTCGCGACGGGGCCGAGCGCGCGAAGGCGCGCGTCGAAATCGAGCAGGCGTTCGCCGATCTCGTCGTGCGCGAGGCCGACGCGCCGGGCGGCGAAATGCGCCTCATCGCCACGCTGAAGCCGGAAGCGCAAAAGAAGTTCCAGGACGGCGCGATCCAGCAGAACATCACGATCCTGCGCAATCGGGTCAACGAACTGGGCGTCGCGGAGCCTATCGTCCAGCAGCAGGGCGCCGAACGCGTCGTGGTTCAACTCCCGGGCGTGCAGGATACGGCACGAGCCAAGGATCTGCTCGGCCGCACCGCCTCGCTCGAGATCCGGATGGTGAACGACGAACCGGGCGCGCTCGAGGCGGCCCTCGGGGGCCAGGTACCGTTCGGCAGCGACCTTTTCACCGAGCGTGGCGGATCCCCCGTGCTGGTGCGGCGACAGGTCGTGCTGACTGGCGATCGCATCAACGACGCGCAGCCCGGGTTCGATTCGCGCAGCAGCGATGCCGCCGTGCACGTCAATCTCGACGGCACCGGCGCGCGGATCTTCAAGGAAGTGACGCGCGACAACGTCGGCAAGCGGATGGCGATCGTGCTGGTCGAGAAGGGCAAGGCAGAAGTCATCACCGCTCCTGTCATTCGCGAGGAGATCGGCGGCGGTCGCGTGCAGATCTCCGGTCGCATGTCGACGCGCGAAGCGAACGACGTCGCGCTGCTGATGCGCGCCGGAGCGCTGGCGGCCCCGATGGAGATCGTCGAGGAGCGCACGGTCGGTCCGAGCCTCGGCAAGGAGAACATCGAAAAGGGCTTCAACTCGGTGTTCTACGGGTTCATCGTCCTTTCGATCTTCATGTGCGTCTATTACCACCTGATGGGCCTGATCTCGACGATCGCGCTATCGCTCAACCTGCTGCTGCTCGTCGCGCTGCTGTCGATGCTGCAGGCGACATTGACTCTGCCCGGTATCGCCGCTATCGCGCTGACGCTGGGCATGGCGATCGACTCGAATGTGCTGATCAACGAGCGGATTCGCGAAGAGCTGCGCTGGGGCATGACGCCCCATGCGGCGGTGTCGGCCGGCTATGAGCGTGCGTTCGGCACGATCCTCGACTCCAACGTGACGACGCTGATCGCCGGTATCGCGTTGCTGATCTTCGGCAGCGGGCCCGTGCGCGGCTTCGCCGTCGTCCACTGTCTGGGCATTATGACGTCAATGTTCTCGGCGGTGTTCCTGTCGCGCGGCATCGTCAACCTGATCTACGGCGGCAGAAAGAAGCTCGACAAGATCTCCATTGGTCAGGTGTGGCGACCGGCCGCCAGCGGCGGCGTTCCCGCAAAGTGACCCGAATTGTCCATCTCCCCCTCGCCCCGGATTTTCTCCCGCGATCGGCAACCCGCTGCAGACGTCGCCGGCCGCCGGCGTCGCGCGACGATCGCGGCAGCCGCAGGGCGCAGCCCCACCATGGAAACGCCGTGCCGGGCCTGACTTCCCGGTCGGCCGGCCACGGAACTTCCCGAACCCGTTAGCAGACTGGAAACCGCATCATGGAATTCTTCAGGATTCGGCGCGATATCCCGTTCATGAGGCACGCGCTCACGTTCAACGTGATCTCGTTGGTCACGTTCCTGCTCGCCGTATTCTTCCTCGCGACGCGCGGCCTCAATCTCGGCGTCGACTTCCGCGGCGGTACGTTGATCGAGGTGACCTACGACCATGGCGTCGACTTCAACCGGGTCCGCGGGGCCCTCGACACGCTAAACCTCGGCGAATACGCCGCGCAGAGCTTCGGCAGCTCCAACACGGCGCTGATCCGGCTGCCGCTGAAGGACGGCGTGTCGAGCGCGCAGTTGTCGGAGCGGGTGCTGGGCGCGCTGCGCGCCGACGATCCGACGGCGACGCAACGGCGCGTCGAATTCGTCGGGCCCCAAGTCGGCAAGGAACTCTACGAAAACGGGGCGCTGGCGCTGCTGCTCGTGTCGCTGGGCATCGTCGGCTATCTGGCGATGCGCTTCGAGTGGCGGTTCGCGATCGCGGCGATCATCGCCAACCTGCACGACGTCATCATCATCCTGGGCTTCTTTGCCATGTTTCAGTGGGAGTTCTCGCTGCCGGTGCTGGCCGCGGTGCTGGCGGTGCTCGGCTATTCGGTGAACGAATCCGTCGTCATCGCCGACCGAATCCGGGAAAATTTCCGCAAGATGCGCAAGGCAACCGTCACGCACGTGATCGACAACGCGATCACCAGCACGATTTCCCGGACGATCATCACCCATGGCCTCACGCTGATGATGGTGCTGTCGATCCTGTTCTTCGGCGGCGAGACGCTCCACTACTTCGCGCTGGCGCTCACCATCGGCATCTGTTTCGGTATCTATTCGTCGGTGCTGGTGATGGCGCCGCTCGTGATGTGGATGGGCGTGTCGCGCGAGGACCTCGTGAAACCGGAAAAACGGCGCGATGGCGCCGACGGCGAAAAGATCGTTCCCTAAGCAGGGTCAGAGACGACCTTTCGCTCGTCGAACGTGCCTCTGCGCCGTTGCGTGCCGAAAAGGCGTCCCTGACCCTGATGACGCATGCTGACGACGCTCTTCTATTCACTGCTCGCGCTCGACCAGACCATCGGCCAGCTTGCCGTCCAGTACGGCCATTGGGCGTACGCGCTGCTATTTCTGATCATCTTCGCGGAAACCGGGCTCGTCGTTTTTCCGTTCCTGCCGGGCGATTCGATCCTGTTCATTGCCGGCACGGTCGTCGCGACTGCGGATCTCAACGTCCACGTGCTCGTCGCGCTGCTGATCGGCGCGGCAATCGCCGGCGACAGCGTCAACTACGCGGTGGGCTGCTTCATCGGCCCGAAGGTTTTCGACAAGGCCGACTCGCGCTGGTTCCGGCAGGAGCATCTGCGGCGGACGCAGGCATTCTATGATCGCTACGGCGGCGTGACGATCATCATCGCGCGCTTCGTCCCGATCATCCGGACATTCGCCCCGTTCCTCGCGGGCGTCGCCGGGATGCGCTACCGGAAATTCCTGACGTTCAACGTAAGCGGCGCCGTCCTCTGGATTACGACGCTCGTCTACGCCGGCTACTGGTTCGGCAACATCTCGTGGGTGAAACAGAACCTGACGCTGATCGTTCTCGGCATCGTCGCCGTATCGCTGCTTCCGGCGGTGGTGACATTCATTCGCGAGCGCCGGAAGAGCGACGCGGCCCCGCCGACCGCTTAGCCGGACGCGACGTCAGACGCGCCGTGCGAGCTCGGCCGCCCGCCCGATGTAAGCGGCAGGCGTGAGCGCCTTCAGCCGCTGCTTCGCCTCGTCCGGAAGCGCGAGGCCGTCGATGAACCCGTGCAGCGACACGCGCGTGACGCCGGACTTTCCGCGCGTGAGCGCCTTCAGCTGTTCGTAGGGATTCGGCAATCCGTAGCGCCGCATCACGGTCTGGATCGGCTCGGCCAGCACTTCCCAGTTCGCGTCGAGATCCGCGGCCATCCGGACCTCGTCGACCGCAAGTCGGGAAAGCCCCTGCATGAGCGATGCCCAGCCCAGCAACGCGTATCCGAGCGCGACGCCCATGTTGCGCAGCGCCGTCGAATCGGTGAGGTCGCGCTGCCAGCGCGAAATCGGCAGCTTCTCGGCGAGATGCCGCAGCAGCGCATTGGCGAGTCCGAGGTTGCCTTCCGAGTTCTCGAAGTCGATCGGATTGACCTTGTGCGGCATCGTCGAGGATCCGACCTCGCCCTCCTTCATCTTCTGGCGGAAGTATCCGAGCGACACGTATCCCCACACGTCGCGATCGAGGTCCAGCAGCACCGTATTCGCGCGCGCAACGGCATCGAACAGCTCGGCCATGTAGTCGTGCGGCTCGATCTGGGTCGTGTACGGATTGAATTCGAGGCCGAGGCCGGCGACGACCTTGGCCGCCAGCTTCTCCCACTCCACGCCCGGATAGGCGACGACGTGGGCGTTGTAGTTGCCAACCGCCCCGTTGAGCTTGCCCTTGATGGGAACCTTCTCGATCGCCGCGATCGCACGTTCCAGCCGCGCGTAGACGTTGGCCATCTCCTTGCCGAGCGTCGTCGGCGTCGCCGGTTGGCCGTGCGTGCGCGCGAGCATCGGCACTGCCGCATGCGCATGCGCGAGCTCGCGCAGCATGGCTGCGACGGTCCGCAGCGTCGGGAGCAGGATCGCCCGCCGCGCCTCGCCCAGCATCACCCCGTGCGAGAGATTGTTGATGTCCTCGGACGTGCAGGCAAAATGGATGAACTCGCCGACGCGCGCGATTTCCGGGGTTGCCGCAAACCGCTCCTTCAGCCAGTACTCGACCGCTTTCACGTCGTGGTTGGTCGTACGCTCGATCAGCTTGACCCGTTCGGCATCGGCCGTCGAGAACTGTGTCAAGGCGGCCGCGAGCGCCGCCCTCGTCGCCGGTTCAAACGGCGGGACCTCGGGAATCCCCGGGTCCTCGGAGAGCGCGATCAGCCACGCGATTTCGATGCGCACGCGCGCGCGGATCAGGCCGAACTCGCTGAAGTGGTCGCGCAGCGGCGCTACCTTCGCGGCGTAGCGTCCGTCGAGGGGGGACAGGGCGGTGAGCGCGGATTCGGTGGCGGACATCGGGTCAAGAACGCCAGTGAGGGGCCGAGTGCGGAGCCCATCGCGGCCGGTGGCAACGTGCGCAGTCTAGCATCTACCGATTCGGCACCGTCGCGCGGCGCTGCGAGTGCACGCGGACGACGGTGCCTCGGGGCGGACGAGGGACGCCGATGCTATAATTCGTCCATCATTCCCGCTCGCACCGCGCGTCCCCGATGAAACTGATTGCCTCGCCGACGAGCCCCTACGCCCGCAAGGTCCGCATCGCCCTCGCGGAGAAGAAGATCGAGTACACGCTCGTCGACGCGTCGCCGTGGACACCCGGCAACACGGTCTCCGAGTTCAATCCGCTGGGCAAGGTCCCGGTGCTGGAACTCGATGACGGGTCCACGCTGTACGACTCGCGCGTGATTGTCGAGTACGTGGATACGGTGAGTCCGGTCAGCCGGTTGATTCCGGAACCCTCACGCCAGCGTCTCGCCGTCAAGCGCTGGGAAGCCCTGGCGGACGGCATCTGCGATGCCGCCGTCTTGATCGTGCTCGAGAAAAAGCGCCCCGCGCGGCAGCAGAGCAAGGACTGGATCGAACGCCAGCAGCGCAAGCTCGTCCTCGGCTTGAAGGCACTTGCGCGGGACCTTGACGAGAAGTCGTGGTGCCATGGCGAGAGCTACACGCTGGCCGACATCGCCACCGGTTGCGCACTCGGCTACCTCGACCTGCGCCACCCCGATCTCGGCTGGCGCGACGAGCATCCGAATCTCGCACGACTTGCCGCCAAACTGGCGAAGCGCCCGTCTTTTGCCGAGACCATCCCGCCGACAACCTGACCGTCGGCAGCCTTTTCCGATCCGATCGCCGCCGGTCTGCGCCGCGGCCAAGGCGAACCGCGCAGCGAGCGAAGAAAATCAGCACGGTGTGCATTTTCGCGCGCAGATCGCTCCTGCGCTGCCCCATGTCGTCCGCAGCCTTTTCGGGCATCGAATCGCGTATCGTCCCTGCGACCGGCCACTCGCACTCGCTTGTCCGGCGTTCCGTGCCGCCTCATCCGGCAGCCGCTCGTCCCGTCATTCACGATCGAGGCGGAACAGACATTGCGGCATTCGATGCTGCGCCTGCTGGCGATGCGCCTGCGGCCGAAAGCAAGCTGGAAAGCTCTTCGCCGAACCCGAAGCTGAGCGTGGGCGACCGCTGAGCGATGCATGCTTGGGGTTGCGAGACGTCAAGCTGCGGGAGAGAATCCTCGACACGTCCCCGGAGTTCCGGTTTGCCGCACGCACCGATCCCTGCGCCTTCCATCCTCGCCGGCCTGAAGCAGGCGTTGAAACCGCACGCGCCGTTCGCGGCGATGGGCGAGGGGGACCTTAACCGTGTCGTCCGCGCGTCACACCTCAAGTACTTTGCGCCCGGCGAAATGGTCCTTGCGCCGGCTCCCGATCGGCCAGCGCACTGTTACGTTATCCGGCAGGGCACGATCCGTGGCGAGCGGCCCGGCGGCACCGGAGCCGCCAGCGCGTTGTGGGAACTCTCTGCCGGCGAGATGTTTCCGCTCGGCGCGCTGCTTGCGCGGCGCGGGGTGACCAGCGTCTACCGTGCGACGCAGGACAGCTTTTGCCTCGCGTTTCCCGCCGTCGTGTTCGACGCGCTGATCGGCACGTCGGCCGTCTTCCAGGACTTCTGCACGCGCCGGCTCGCGCACCTGCTCGACCTGTCGCGAACGCAGCTGCAGGCGGAGTACGCGGCAGCCCTCACGGAACAGCGCGGACTCGCGACGCAACTGGGTGACGTTCTGCGGCAAGCGCCGATCGTCTGCCGCCCGGAGACCCCGCTCGGCGACGCGTTGCGGACGATGGAGGAGCGTCGCATCGGCTCGATGCCGGTCGTCGACGCCGACGCGAAACCTGTCGGCATCTTCACGCGGCAGGACCTGATCGGCCGCGTCGTGCTGCCGCAGCGGCCGCTCGCGGCGCCGATTCGCGACGTCATGAGCGCACCCGCGATCACCCTTCCAATCGATGCCACCGCCGGGGATGCGGCCCTCGTCATGGCGCAGCGCGGCATCCGCCACGTCGTGGTGCGGGACGACAGCGGCAAGGTTGCCGGCGTCGTGTCCGAGCGCGACCTGTTCAGCCTGCAGCGGCTGTCGGTGCGGGAGCTCGCCTCGGCGATTCGCCGTGCCGCCGACCTCCCGGCGCTGGTCCAGTGCGCGGCCGACATCCGCGCACTGTCGCATTCACTCGTCGCACAGGGTGTGGCCGCCGGGCAGCTGACGCGGATGATCTCGAGCCTGAACGACCATCTCGCCGTGCAGATCCTCGAGCTGACGGCGCCGAAGCACGATTTCTCGGGCCTCGCGCTGTGCTGGCTCGGGATGGGGTCCGAAGGCCGCGGCGAGCAGACGATCGCGACCGACCAGGATAACGGCCTCATCTTCGTCACCAACGATGAGGGCCTTGCGCCGGAGGCGGTCCGCGAGCGGTTGTTGCCATTTGCACGAGCCGTCAACGAGGCCATGGACCGCTGCGGCTATCCGCTGTGCAAGGGCGGCGTGATGGCAATGAACCCGCGGTGGTGCGCGAGCCTCGACGAGTGGAAGGCGGCGTTCGCGGACTGGATCGAACGAGGCGATCCGGACAGCCTGCTTGCCGCCAACATCTTCTTCGATTTCCGCGCGCTGTGGGGCGAGCGGCGGCTGGCCGATGCGCTGCGCGCCGATATCACGAAGCGCGCGCAAGCAAATTCACGATTCCTGAAGCAGATGTCCGACAATGCGCTCAAGAACCGCCCGCCGCTGAACTGGCGGGGCGAATTGCAGGCCGCGGAAGGCGATTCCGGCGTCGAGGGTATCGACCTCAAGATGAGCGGCAGTGTCCCGTTTGTCGATGCTGCGCGCATTTTCGCGCTGGCCACCGGCATCACCGCGACCAACACCGTAGAAAGGCTGGCACAGGCAGCGGCGAAGCGTGGCATCCCCGCGCCGGAGGTCCCGGTGTGGTGCGACGCGTTCGAGTACGTGCAGCTCTTGCGCCTGCGCGAGCAGCATCGCCGCGTCGCGACCGGTCCCCGCGATGGAGAGGATGCCAACCCCAACGTGGTGCCGCTTGCCATGCTGCCGGATCTCGACCGCCGGATTCTGAAGGAAGCGATGCGGCAGATCCGGAAGGTCCAGCAGCGCCTCGAACTCGACTATCCGGGATGAATTTCGGGCTTGCCTCGCTTCGACGCTGGCTCGGTGGTGCGCCCGGCGACGGCACGGCCGGA
>JAAFGU010000047.1 GCA_010365205.1 Aromatoleum sp.
CGCCGAGCAGCTCGGCGACCGGCTGGAGTTGTTCCACATGTTGCGAGACGACCCTGACGATGACGATGATCGGGATGCTGAGCAACAGGCCCCAGATGCCCCAGAGCCACCCCCAGAACAGGAGTGAA
Organism: Aromatoleum sp.; assembly: GCA_010365205.1. Classification (GTDB taxonomy): domain Bacteria; phylum Pseudomonadota; class Gammaproteobacteria; order Burkholderiales; family Casimicrobiaceae; genus CAIWHR01. The sequence goes on from JAAFGU010000047.1 coordinate 129, forward strand.
ATGAACACGGCGGCCGCATTCATGCGAGCGATCTTGCCCGTCATCCAGGTCGTGACGAACGTACCGACAACGGTCGCGATCGCCATCGAAGTCCCGCCGACCAGCAGCGCCATCGCGAACGAGTCGAACTGCATGAAGGCGGCCATCCCGGTCGCAGCGGCAGTGACGCCGGGCCCCAGGTAGGGAATCACATGCAGCAGCCCCGACGCAACTGCCCAGGCTACAGCATTGTCGAGACCGATCCAGTAGAACGCGATCCAGGAAAGCAACCCCATCAGCACGTTGGTCGTCAACAGCATGAACAGGTATTTCTGAATGGAATCGTTGATGTCGTCCAGGATCTGCACGGTGATCTTCTTCTGCGACAACCTCGGTCCGGTCAGCCGCACCAGCTTGCGCTTGAAGGTGTCGCCGCCCACCAGCAGAAAAAAGGTGAGAAACAGCACCATGATCGCCTGGCCGAGAAATCCAATCGCGCTCTTCGAGCCCGCCAGAAGAAAATTGCTGAGCTTGAACGCGGGCTGATCGACGACGACATGGGTGGCCGCCGGCTTCGCGGCACCGGGGTTTGCGGATGCCTGCGCGGCCGCCTTTTCCACTTCGGTCGCCGCGGTCTGCACCTTCTGTATGGCCCCGAACTGGCTGGTCCGCAAACGTGCCAGACCCGCGGCGAATTTGCTGGTCGCCTCGGGCAGTTGATCGACGATGGTCTGCACTTGTCCGCGCAGCGAGTAGGCGCCGAAACCGAGCGCGCCGATCACCCCAAGCATCACCAGAACGACGGCGGCCCAGCGCGGAATCCTGACGCGTTCGAGTGCTGCGACGAGGGGATTCAGCGTGTAGGCCAGCAGGACTCCGACCAGCAGCGAGACGAAGAACGTCTGCGCCCACTCGAGCGCGAACACCACGGCGATGACGGCGAGGATTCCGAGCCCCAGGCCCTTTGCGTTGACCACCGGATGAACCATTGCCACGGTGGCGGCCCTTGCGGCGGCAACCGGACGCTCCGGTTCCGCCGCCCGCACGGCGTCAGCGGCGACGGGAACGTCCGGTACGATGGCGGGTTGCATGGAGCGGGGAGCGGGGATCGTGCCGGCGCCCAAGCAATCGAGCGTCCAGCGCGATCTTCCTCACTACGACTTGGGAGATCGCCTTGCGTCCGTCGAATCACCCGGGAACGACTCCAGCAGATCGGCCAGATCGTCGGCGTGCTCCTCTTCGACCGCCAGGATTCCCTCCATCATCCGGCGCGTCGTGGAGTCATGATCGCCGAGGTATTGGATGAAGTCGCGGTAGCTGTCGATGGCGATTCGCTCCGCCACCAGGTCTTCCTTGATCATGTCGACCAGCGAACGGCCTTCGACGTACTCGGCGTGGCTGCGGCCGGTGAGACCGGAGGGGGCGAAATCGGGCTCGCCTCCCAGCTGAAGGATCCGCTCCGCGATCTGGTCCGCATGACCCAGTTCTTCGTTCGAATGCTGCAGAAATTCGGCGGCGACCGCTTGCGAATGGATTCCGCGCGCCATGAAATGATGGCGCCGATAGCGCAAAACGCAGACGAGCTCCGTCGCCAGCGATTCGTTGAGAACCTTGAGCACCACCGCGCGATCTGCCGCGTAGCTCGAAGTGACCGCGCCCTCGTCGAGGTGCTGCCTGGCACGCTTGCGCAGCGCCGGAATGTCGGTCAGAGAAGTGTTTTTCGCCATGAGGGGCCTGCCGCTTATTGGGTGTGGATGAGAGCAGCCGCAACGTTACGCGACCGGACTTCGGAAGTGTTGGCGTCGTGCGCCGGTCCGCGGTGGAACCTCGAGCGGCCTATGGCGCAACCCGGGTGCCCAAGTCGATTCGAACCGACCCGGCATCCGGAGCGAGCTTGAACTTTACTGGCTTGCACGTCGTTCTTGCCGAGCTTCACGCCGGAAACGGCGCGCGCAACTTCGCCGCGGGATTACAGGCGCCCCATCAAAAACAGAATGAGCACGACCACCAGAATGACCCCGACGATTCCGCTCGGGGCGTAACCCCAGCTGCGCGCGTGCGGCCATGTGGGCAGAACGCCGACCAGCATCAGGATCAGAACGATCAACAGAATGGTGCCAAGACTCATGGTTTTCCCCTTTGTTCACGCCCATCGCCACGGGTGCGTCGATGACGGCATCGTGTCAATCCGCCGGAGCCGCCGGCCCGAAAAGCCGACAGCGAAGACCTCGGCCGGCATGAAGTCAGAGTATCGGCACCGTCGGGCGTCGTCTGTTCGCTAGCGCACAGATCGCCACCGCGAATTGCGGGGGAACTGTCAAGCGATGCGCCGGTCCTCACGATGCCCTCGAGCCGCGCGATCGCCGCGTCGGACCCAAAAACAATACGTCCGAATTCACTGTGGACAACTGAGCCGGGAGGCAGCAGCCCGCGAGGCTGGCCTGCCGCGGGTCGATTCGGCCGTGCTGAGGCAATGATTCTACCCGCGGCAGGATTGCGCACCGCATTTCGCCAATGCCGCCCGGTTTTGCGCGTCGCGCGTAGTGTCGCTCCGCGTGGCGGCAAAATCAGTGAAAACTCAGTGAAAGGTGGCGTCCCGCGAAGAGCCTTCGCACTTCGACCCGATTTGGCGTCTTGCCGTCACTTCCGGCTATCGTGGACACCCGGAGACGTCGACGCCCGCGTCATGCCACCCGGCATGTCCGAAAAAGCGTCCGATAAAAGGCCCGGCCGGGCGACAAGGGGGAGAGAGGGCAAGCCCGGCCGGGACCGATGGTACACGCGGGCCTCGACGGCGCGTCGCAGCGACCATGGGACGAGACGCCCCGAGGAAAGAATAGGGGAGCCCGTGAAGAAGCGTCTGTTCGTTGCCGCACACAGTCGCCACACGCCCCTCGCGAAGGGCCGCCGCCCGACGGGGCCTTCGCTCGACCAGACCCCTGGAGCCCAGAAGCTCCACCGTTCGCTACCGCACATAGCGGCGCGAAAGGGTCTAGAATGTTCTCGCCGTCGCTGCGGAGCGGAAAACGGCGGCGTCTCTAAGTTCAGTCTTCCATCGGTCGGAAATTTGATGGGTACGAAGTCGCCTAGTCTGCCCGCCGGGCAGAACCACCTCCTCGCCGCGCTCGCGGAGCCGGACTACGAGCGTATCGCGCCGCACCTCGACCGGATATCGATTCCGTTGGGACAGGTGCTGTACGAATCGGGCAGCACGCTGCGCTACGTCTATTTCCCGACGACATGCATCGTTTCGCTGCTGTATGTGATGGAGGATGGCGCATCGGCCGAGATTGCCGTCGTCGGCAACGAAGGCATCCTCGGCATCGCGCTGTTCATGGGTGGTGAATCGACGCCGAGCCGGGCGCTGATTCAAAGCGCGGGCGAGGCCTACCGATTGAGGGCGGATCTGCTGAAGGAAGAGTTCAACCGCTTCGGCCCGCTGAAGCGCCTGCTCCTCCGGTACACCCAGGCGCTGATCACGCAGATGGCGCAGACCGCCGTCTGCAACCGCCACCACTCGGTGGACCAGCAACTCTGCCGATGGCTGCTGCTCAGCCTCGACCGGCTGGCCTCCAACCAACTGACGATGACGCAGGAGCTGATCGCCAACATGCTCGGCGTGCGCCGCGAAGGCGTGACCGAAGCCGCCGGCAAGCTGCAGGCCCTCGGGCTGATCCACTACAGCCGCGGGCGCATCGCGGTGCTCGATCGTCCCGGCCTCGAGGCGCGCGCCTGCGAGTGTTACGGGGTGGTCAAACGGGAATTCGACCGCCTGCTGCCCGAAACGACGGCGCACTGACGACGCTGCCGGTGCGCTGGCGCCACCGGCGCAGGCGCTCAGCCCGGTCCGGCGCGCTCGCTGTTTCGCCCCTGCCGGACCTTGGCGAATCGTCCCGAATGGAGGGCCAAGCTCGAACGGCGCACGGCGCGGGCGTCACTTCAGATGAAACTGACCGCCGCCGCCGAACAGCCCGAGCAAGCCGATGACGATCAGATAGATGGCGACGATGTAGTTCAGCAGCCGCGGAACCACGAGGATCAGTATTCCGGCCAGCAGCGAAACCAGCGGGGCGATGCTCAAGGTCAGGTTCATGTCGGACTCCGGTGGAAGATCGTGAGGCAAAAGGCGGCGCAAGTCGCCGGCCCCGGCCGACGGCATCGCCGAGGCGCTTACGCCGCTGTGCCGAAGCTTACCGCCAACCGCCGATCGTGTCGGTACGATAGCGTACACGAGAGCGGCGTCGGCGTGCCGATTACCGACCCGTGCATCGGCCGGCGTTCACCTAGAGCCGACGACGCCCGAAATCCGTCGTTCGCGTGGGGATCCGGCCGCGTGAAGATGAGGCTCCCGGGGCGTGCGTCGGCGCTGCGGCTGCCGACCGCGCCTCAGCCGCCAGTGCCCGGCGCGAATACGCCAGGCCCGCCAATCGGCCAGTACGAAGTGTGAGGGAAGACGGCGTGCAACTCCCCCGGTTCTCGCTGCTCGGTACGGATCCGCCGGAGACGTAGCCGGGGTCAACGACCGGGGCAATCGTAACCATCGCGGTCGCGCGCCGCGGTCGTCACGCCGATCGTTGCCTCAGCCGTTGCGCCGATGTTCGTAGCCGCGACCATACAAGGGCGGGCGCGGCAGATACGAGCGCACGTAGAACGGATACGGTCGCGCGTAGACCGGGTACGGCCGCACGTAGACCCGATACGGCCGCGCATAATCCGGTCGCGGCGCGTAAACCAGGGCCGCAGGACCGGAGTACACGGGCGCCGGCTCGTAATAGGTCGTCGGCGGACCGTAGTAGACGGGCGCCGACCGATAATATGAATCCGGCGGTCCGGCGTAACGCCCGTCGTAGTAGCCGCCGGTATTGGCGGCGATGCTGGCGCCGGTCAGCGCGCCCAACGCGCCACCCACCCACGCACCGTTTCGACCGTCGACGTGGTGCCCGATCGCGGCGCCAATCCCGGCTCCAACGAGGGCCCCCAGGACGGGATCGCCATTGGCCGAGGACTGCGTCGGTTGCGCGGCGGCGAGCGTTGCCGCGACGGCGGCGATCAACAACGGTTTTTTCAGCATCCTGATCTCCTCGCGTTTCATTCCTGTTTTTCGTCACATCGACGGTCAAGTCCCAAGCGCTTCCGGTTCGCGTCCGCGCTTCGGCCCTTGGTTCCCTTAACGCTTGTCGGCGCAAAGCGTGGTCGTGAAATACAACTTGTTACATATTGCAGGCCCCCAGCGCCAGCGCACCGTGCGGCTTGATGGCGACAGCGGCGAGCCTTGTTGCCAACGTTCGGACATCAGGCCGTACGCCAAGTTCACGGTCGCCTCATCCCCGCGCAGGACATTGGCCGTTTTTTTGTCCGCGGAGCCGCACGGGAGGCGCCGGGACACCGATCCGACGATGCTATGTACGGTACTGCACAGACGCGCCGGGCATAAAGCCGCATCTTGGGGTGGCGGCGAATCGCCTCGGGCAAATGGCCGACGATGAGGCCGGCGATTCCGAGCAATGGGTACGCGGGGCCTGACCGGATCGAATCGCAGCAATTGCAGGCCAGCCGGCCGGGCTGTCCCGCTGCCCCTGGAGACACACGGTGCCCTTGACCAAGCGCGCGCTTCCCGGCAATCGTCTGCTGGATGCGATGTCGAACCACGATCGGCAGCATTTCCTCGACCTTTGCGACGAGGTCGACCTCGCACTTTCCGAGGTGCTGTGCGAACCGGGCGAGCGGATCCGGCATGCCTATTTTCCGATCGACGGCGTCATTTCCCTCGTCGCTCCGGTCGATGGTCCAGGGCGCCTCGAAGTCGGTCTGGTCGGACATGAGGGAATGTTCGGTACGCCGCTGGTACTCGGCGTCGAAACGTCGCCGCTGCAGGCGCTCGTTCAGGGCCCCGGCGCTTCGCTGCGGATGGACGCGGACCTATTCCGACGCGAGCTCGCGCGCTCCCGTGAACTGCAGGGTACGCTCGACCGTTACCTCTGCGTTCGCATGGCCCAACTCGCGCGGGCGGTCGCCTGCACCCGGTTCCACGTGGTCGAGGCGCGTCTCGCGCGACTGCTGTTGGCCGCCCAGGACCGGGCGCGCTCGAGGGCACTCCATGTCACCCACGAATTCCTGGCGGTGATGCTCGGCGTCCGCCGTGTCGGCGTCACCAAGGCGGCTTCCGCGCTGCAGAAGCGCAGGCTCATCCGCTACACCCGCGGCGATATCACGATTCTCGACCGCCCCGGCCTCCAGTCGGCTTCGTGCGAATGTTATCAGGTGGATCGCGATACGTATGCCCGGATCATGAGCGATAATCCGCAGCGGCCGCGCTCGCGGGTGGCCGACGTCCATTCCGCAATTCCCACCTGACCGAGGCTCTGCGCATGAGAAGAAAAGGCCCGTTGCCGCTGTTCGCCCATCCGATGGCGGTGTGGTCCGGCCTCGCCTGGAAGACCGCGGAAATGTTGATGGCGTCGGCGCAGGTTATCGGCCACCGGACGGGACGACTCCCCGCCGCCGAGGTGCAGCCGAATGGGCGTGATCGGCGCGAATTCGCGCTGATGGGACAGGAGAAGATGAATGCCACCACCGAGTCGGCGCAGGGGATGGCGACGCAGCTGACCGCTATGAACCTGCAGTTCGGACTGCGCAGCTTCCAGCACCTGATGACGCTGTCGGCGGCGCTGATGTCGTTCGCGTCGAGCCGCAGCGCCGGCCAATCGATCGCCCGGCACACACGCCTCGTTCGCGCGATGACCGATTCCGCCGCCACCGCTTCCACGATATCCGCTTCCGCGCTGCGCCTTGCCCACGACGGGCTGGGACCGATACACGCCCGTGCCACCGCCAACGCCCGGCGGCTCGCCCAAAAACGCTGAGGCACCGCGACCGCGCATTCTCGCGCTGCCGGTTTGCCGCCGCCGGGGTAAGATCAACTCCGGCTGCGGGACCGACACGGACGCCATCGGCATGAACGATCAACGGCAGAGCTTGTGGATCGCCCGCTTCGGCGCGAAGCAGCGTCTTGCGACGGCGCTCGTCATTGCCGCCGCGTCGTTCTTCGCGCAGACCGACGCGATCTCGGTGCATGCGCGGCTCGTCGCCAGCTGGGATCTCGCGGCACTGACTTATCTCGGCCTCGCCTGGACGCACATGGCACGATCAGATGCCAGCGGCACGCGGGCCCACGCGCTCTCCCAGGATCAGAGCGGGTACGTCATCTTTCTGTTTGTCGTGGGCGCGGCGTGCGCGAGCATTGTCGCGATCGGTTTCGTCGCGGGCACGATACGGGACCTCCCGTTCTGGGCGCGCGCCTGGCACCTGACGCTGACGATCGCGGCGCTGGTCTCGTCGTGGCTCCTGATCCAGACGGTGTTCGCCCTGCACTACGCCCATCGCTATTACGCGGGGCCGCACGGCGAGTCCGGCGCCACCGCTGCCCTGGTCTTTCCCGGTGGGCGCGACCCGGACTACCTGGATTTCGCGTACTACTCCTTCGTCGTCGGCATGACGTCGCAGGTGTCCGACGTCGCCGTGGCGTCGCGCGGCATGCGCCGGTTGACGATGATCCATGGCGTCCTGGCGTTCCTGTTCAATATCGCCGTGCTCGCGCTTTCCATCAACATCATCGCCAGCGTGATCTGACGGAGCGCGAATCGAATCTCGGCCTGTACGTAATCGATCGGTCGCGGTACTAGGGCCTGTTGGCGCTAAACCGCGCGGTTGCCGATCAGGGCAAGAAACTCTTCGCGCGTGGCGACGGACTCACGGAAGGCGCCGACGACCGACGATGTCACCATCACCGAGTTCTGCTTTTGCACCCCGCGCATCATCATGCAAAGATGCTGCGCCTCGATCATCACCCCGACTCCGGACGCGTCGATCGAGTCCATCACCGCCTCCGAGATCTGCTCGGTCAGCCGCTCCTGCAGCTGCAGCCGGCGCGCGTACATGTCGACGAGGCGGGCGAGCTTGCTGACGCCGAACACGCGGCCGTTCGGGATATAGCCGATATGGCAGCGCCCGAAAAAAGGCAGCATGTGATGCTCGCACAGGCTGTAGACCTCGATGTTCTTCACGATGACCATGCTGTTGGTCTTCTGCGTGAAGATGGCCCCGTTGATCAGCTTGACGGCGTCGGTACGCGCACCCGAGGTCAGGAACGCCAAGGCCGCCGCCACGCGCTGCGGAGTCTTCAGCAGCCCTTCCCGCGCGGGGTCCTCGCCCATTGCAAGCAGCAGCTCCCGAATCAGGCCTTCTATCTTTCCCGTGTTGATGTCCATGATCTGGGTCGTTCTCCAAATTGGCCGCGATTTTACTATCGTAATTCGGTTCCCGCGCGGCCCGCGGTCATTGCCGGGGGTTGCCCGGTGTACTGCCCGGGTCACATGGCCGATCGCCATGTCCGTTGCGCGCAACCGAGCATGCGCGGTGCCGCACAGGCCTGCCGCCAGGCTGACCTAACATTGGTCCGAGGTTCAAATGTTTTCTCGGGCGCACCGGACACCTCGCCTTTACGCGGTGGATCGGCCGGCGCCGAGTGCGCGTCAAATTCGGCAGCTGACGCTTGCGGGCGGGTCATAGCCCGCGCCGGCGGTCACCGGCGAACGTCGGCGGCGCCGGCGATCAGGTTGATCCTGGCTCCGGGAACCCAGTCGCGGGGCGTCGTCTCGGCGAGCACGTGCCGCGATCCGTCGCGCAGACGGACGACGTACTCGTAACGCCCGATCGTTGTTTCGCGGCGTCCGCGGTCGTTCCCTCCTGCAGCGAGCTGCATGGATTCCGACTGCGGAATTACGTCCTCGGCGTCGAGCATGCCGACCACGCGCATCGACTCGATCACGCCGCACTCGGCGCACGCGCGCTGGTTGCGGCGGCCTCCCGCTGTCGCGGCGGGCGCGTCGACGACGGACGGCGGCGGTGATCGCAGCGTAACACGGAGGCCCGCTTCGCCCGGCGACGCTGTTGAATTTCCGACCATAGAAATCGCCGTGCCGACGACGCCGATCAGCAGCGCCGCGATCGCGGCGACCCACAGCGGACGAAACGGAGCGTTCTCCGATGGCGCGTGCATGTTGTCTGCCCTTCGCTGCTGACTTTCCTTCCGGCGCCACGATTGGAACCGGAATCGTCGTCGCTGCGGCGGGCGGTCCCTGCGTCGACACACAATGCCCCGCGCGCGGACGAATGCATTACAGATGCCAGTTTCCGCGACTCCTGGATCGCAGTCGGTACGCTGGCGCACGGATCGCTGCGATGGGCGACCGGCGGTCGCGCCCGCGGTAGGCCCCTCCGTTGGTGCGCTGGCGCACAGACTTCGAGCGCCGCGCTCCGTATGTTGGCAACTGTATTGCAACCCGAATGCCTCGCACGATTGACCACGCTTGTCACCCCGCTACCTGCGCCGCACTGGCGTCGATGCGCGCCAATGGGCGCCGGCCCGTCGCTGTCATCCGACCGTATGAGTGGTGCGTTATACCTCGAACGTCGCGACATGCCGGTGATTTCCGCCGACGCGGCATCCGGGCGCCTCGGCCTTCGCCAGACGCTGCGATCGCCGTGCGGCTGGTGCCGCGCCTTCGCGGTCATCGAGCGTCGCCGGCCGATCCGGATTGCGCGTCCCCCTACCCTACTTCTCTGCCAGGAATCGCCATGAACATGACTCCGTCCCTTCGTCGCACTTTTGCTTGGCTGGTCAGCATCGTTGCGTTCGCAGCGAGCGGATGGGCCGCCGCGGATCCGCCGTCGCGCGTCGCGCGTCTTGCCTACATAAGCGGCGCCGTTAGTTTCTCACCCGCCGGTGACGAGGAATGGGTGTTGGCGTCACTCAATCGACCGCTGACCACCGGCGATCGCGTCTGGGCGGACCCAAGTTCCCGCGCCGAGATCCAGGTGGGCGGCGCAGTGATCCGGATGAATGGCAGTACCAGCGTCAGCGTGCTGAATCTCGACGATCGCATTGCCCAGCTTCAGCTCGCTCAGGGCGTCATGAACGTCCGGGTCCGATATCTCGGCGCGAATCAGGTGTTCGAAGTCGACACGCCCAATCTCGCGTTCACGCTTCGACGTCCCGGTGAGTACCGGATCGAAGTGGATCCCGATGCCGACGCGACGTCGATCGTGATCCGCAATGGCCAGGGTGAAGTCTACGGCGACGGCGCAGCTTACTCGGTCGATTCGCGCCAGTCCTATCGGTTTTACGGGACCGGCCTGAGCGACTACGAGTACGTCGGAGTTCCGCGCCTGGACGAGTTCGACTCCTGGTCCCGCACCCGCGACAGCCGCGGCGATGTCTCGATTTCCGCGCGGTACGTTTCGCGCGATGTCGTCGGTTATGAAGATCTGGACGCGTACGGCACGTGGCGGGTCGAACCGGAATACGGCAACGTCTGGGCGCCGACGCGCGTCGTCAGCGGTTGGTCGCCGTACCACGACGGTCACTGGGCGTGGGTGGACCCCTGGGGCTGGACCTGGGTCGACGATGCGCCCTGGGGATTCGCCGTGTCCCATTACGGCCGCTGGGCGAACACGCGTGGAAGCTGGGTCTGGGTACCCGGCCCGGTGCGCAGCCAGGCAATTTATGCGCCGGCACTGGTCGCCTTCGTCGGCGGCAGCAATTTTCAGCTTTCGATCTCCGGCGGCAACGTCGGCGCGATCGCGTGGTTTCCGCTCGGACCGCGCGAAGTTTACCGCCCGGCCTACCAGGTGAGCCGCGACTATTTCGAAAACATCAATCGCAGCAACACGGTGATCAACAACACGACGATCACCAACGTCTATAACAATACCAACGTGACCAATATCGTCTACGCGAATCAGCAGGTACAGGGCGCGGTCATCGCGGTGCCGGCGACGGCATTCGTCCAGTCGCAATCCGTGTCCAGGGCTGCGGTTCCGCTGCGGCGCGACATGATCATCGGCGCGCCGGTTTCAGCCGTCGCCGCGGTCGCCCCGGTGCAGCAGAGCGTGCACGGCAACGGACGTGCCGCCGACCGGCCGCCGGCGCGGGCGCTCGAAC
>JAAFGU010000479.1 GCA_010365205.1 Aromatoleum sp.
GCGACCACCAGCCTTAGCCAGTACCCACCAGAGTGCCCAAGACACCCCAGCACCCACACCTATCGGTTGCGTTTTGTTAAAGAGCAGGCCGGTTTTCGGTGCATTTCCGGAGGCCCGAAGAGGGTTTCCAAGAAACAGCGGCAAAGAGGCGCGATTATATACGGCGAAATGCGCGTCGGTCAACACCCTTGTTGCACCGCAACCCGAGGGGTGGAAGCGGGAATTCGACCCTCAACCGCCCGCGGCACGGTCACCGTAGTACCGCCGCAGCGTCCGCTCGAGGTAATCGCCAGCGAAATCGACGCCGGCCGCCCCGAGCAGCGGCGCAATCCGCGCCGTATCGATCGAAAACGCCGATCCCCGAGCGAGTACGTCGTAAATCGCCCGCTTGCCCGTCACTCGCTCGAACGCGGCGACAATCTCCTCGATCGAATGGCGGCGATCGGGAGCGATGTTGACCACCTCGGCATCGGCGCCGGAGCGCAGCAGGGCACCGGCAACCGCGGCCACGTCCGCTACATCGACGACGCCGCGACGCGACCCGCCCCAGACGGCGAAGCGCTCGCTGCGCCTGATCCGCGCGTAAAGGTAGTTGAGCAGCGTGTGGGGATTGGGCGTGTGTCCCGCGACTTGCGGGAGCCGCAGAATCAGGTGCGGCCCGCGCGCGCGGACGAGCGCCTCCATCGCCAGCTTGTGCCGAACGTATGGCGAGTCCGCGACGTCCGGATCGGACACGCTGCAGGTGCCGAAATAGATGACGGTGGCGCGCAGTCCGAGCGGGCCCTGGCCCATCGCCGCTTCCAGCCGCTCCCGCTCGCGCGCGAATTCGCGCGCTTCGTCGCAGGACGAATCGGCGACGCCCGCCGCATACACCAGGATCCGGCCGTCCGCAGCGTACTCCCGCGCGAACGCGCCGGCCATCAGGCCCGAACCGACGATCAAGACATTACTCCCCGCGCCGCCAGCCGCCGTTCGATCGCCGGCCGGGTTGAACGATGATGCGGATGCGGTCACCGCCGGCGACCCCGATTGTATCGCCGCAATCGCCGGGCCGCTCCGGCCATCACGACATCCCGCCGATGGTGCGGCTACAATAGACGGACGTTTCTCCACCGTCGGACTCGTGCACGGACCGAGCACGTACCGATCACGCCCCGATCATTTCTCGCGCGCCCGCCGTGGCCCAACCCGACGAGCCACAAGCCCCGAACGCCGAATCGGCCACGCACTCCGCTCCTCGCGCGCGGTGGATCGTCGCGCTTGCGTTCGCCATCGCGCTGGCCGGGCTCGTCGCCGGCTACCTCGAGTACAGCGTCCCCGGCAAGTGGTTCAAGTCCGCGCGATCGAGGACCTACGACAGCGCGAAATTCGACGTCACCAGCGGAACGGGAACGACCGACGGCAACGCATTGATCGCGACGCCCGCTGACGGCTCCGGCGCGGTGATCGTCTCGCTGAGCGTCGATTTTCGTTCGACCGAATATCCGGGAATCGCCTGGGACGTGTCGGGATTGCCGGACGGCACCGACGCGCGCCTGCTGTGGCGCAGCCAACTGAAACCGGGCCGCACGTTCTCGATCGACGTGCCGGTCGCGGGCGGCAGGCTGCTGCCGGTGGTGGCGAGCAGCAATGCCAACTGGCTTGGCCACATCGTCGGCATCGCGCTTGCGCTGAAGCTTCCACCGGGCAGCGGCCCGGTCCGCATCGGGAGCGTC
>JAAFGU010000480.1 GCA_010365205.1 Aromatoleum sp.
GTGTTATCGGACGAGTTGTCCGCGGTCCCGGTTCGCGCCTGCGGCGAGCCTCCGACGTCGGTCGGCGCACTTTCCCCCGCGAGCCGCGAGACGACGTCTGCGAGGACTGCCTGATCCCCCCGCACGATTTCGTATGCCTCGTCGATGCGCATCGTTCCCATGCCGGTGAGACCGGTGCGTTCGAGCCCGCCCCGCACCGTTGACAGCTCGGCGATCACCTTGTCTACGTCGGCGGTGAAGCTCAGGTGCGGTCCGGGCCCAGGAATTGCGACTAGCGCGGCGCGATCGCCAGGGCGAACGCGCCGCTTCAGAAAACGCGCGGCCGCGACGCGGGCGCGTTGCTCGTTCCCGGGCGCGATGTGCTGTTGATCGAAGACCAGCAGGTAGAGATGGCCGCGCGGCGCGCCGCGGTTCGTCGATACCTCCCCCGCAATCGTCCGTGTCTCGACATCAGCCAACAGGCCGACCGGCTGCTCGATGTGCTGGAAGAAGACGACCGGAGCCGCGCGTCCCTGATCGGTCACGACCACTTCTTCCTGCCTCAGGTCGCGAATCGGCGCCCCATCGGCGTCCGAAACTCGAATGTCCATCCGGACGAGGTCGACCCCGGCCTTGAACGGCGTGGCCGACTGGAGGGCCTGAGCCGGCGCTGCCAAAAGCAGCGCCACACACGTGAAGACACAGATGGTCTGTGGCATCTTCGGATCCGGCGGAATGTTAGCACCGCGGCGACGGTCAACGGGCCGCGAGCAGCGCCTGAAACCGGCGAATGTCGCGCGCGTATTGGGCCGCCGGCGCGGATCGGACGAAGCGCTCGACATACGGGCGCGCGGCCGCGAGTTGACCGGCGTTCACCAGCTCGCTCGCCAGGTTGAACAACGCATCGTAATCGGACGGGTCCAGGTCGACCGCACGCTTCCAGCTTTCGATGGCGTCGGCTCTCCGTCCCTCGCGAAGCGCAATGACGCCCAGCCCGGTGTAGGCGCGGGCGGCCCGGGGATCGATCGCCACGGCCCGCTCGAGCGCGCCGCGCGCGGCGCGAAGATCGCCGCGTTGCACTTCGATGGCTGCGATGTTCTGGTACGCCATCGCGTCGGAGGGATCGCGCTGCAGGATCGTCCGAAAGGCGTCGAGCGCGCGCGAACGGTCGCCGAGGTGACCATAGGCGATGCCGAGCGCGTTCAAGGCATCGAGATCGGTAGGGTCCCGCTGAACCGCAGCCTGCAGCAACGGAAGCGCCGATGCCGCCGATCCCGTTTCGGCGAGATAAACGCCGAGCTGACTGGGCACGCCGGACGCGGTGACACCGGATGCGAGCGCGTTGCGGAGCGTCAGGATCGCCTGTTGAAGCTCTCCCTGCCGCCAGTACAGAAACGCCAGGTGGCGGGCCGCGACGGCCATGCCCGGACGGCGGGTCAGAATCTGGCGGTACACCTCGATGGCGTCTGCCGCGAGGCCCCGTTCGAAGAGGTCGATCCCTCGATGAATCGCCGCGTCGACGTCGACGAGACGCTTCGGATCGTCCTCATCCGTATAGGCGGTTTTGATGCTGTCGGTTCCGGACACGTAGCCAAGCGCACGCAGGCGCGCGACGGTGTCCGGATCTTCGGCGAAAGGAGTGCTGGTGATCGCCACGGGCCATGCCCGCAGCCGCGCCTCGAGCGCGCGGCTGCGCTCCGGCTCGCGTGTGACGAGGTTCG
>JAAFGU010000048.1 GCA_010365205.1 Aromatoleum sp.
CGAACCGGGGCGACGGTAAGCGCGGCGGTCGCGCCGCGGTCGAGCGGCCCCAGACCGTGGCCGATGGCGGCCCCGGTCAAGAGGGCGGGCAGCGGTAGCGCCGGCAGCGGCGATGATCGCAACGCTGGCGTACGTCGCGGCAACGCGCATGACAGCCTGAATCGCCGCGTTTCAGTGCGACGTCCCGGCGGAGTGCATGATCTTGTTCCATACATTGTACTTGCCAACCGGCTTGTTGGCGGGAATGCGCTTGATTTCCTGCAGCGTCGCGGCGTCGTAGACGACGATCGCCCCGTCGTTTTCCCACACGCTCACCAGCGCGTAGCGTCCATATCGATCGAATTCGACATGCCCGGCGACCTTGCCGGGAACCGGCGTCACCGCCTTCACCACCTCGAGCGTGCGCTTGTCGATCACCTGCAGCGTGTCCTTCGCCGGGCTGTTCATCGCGTCGACCCAGGCGTAGGGCGTGTTCTCGTGGCTGCGCAGGAAGAAGCCCGGACCGTTGGTCCTGATCGCGGCGACAAGCTTCCATTCTTTCATGTCGATGACGCTGACCACGCCATCCCGTAAATTGGTCGTCGCGAGCACCGGCTTGCCGTTCCACTCCCAGGTAATGCCCGACCCCAGGTGCGGCAGGCCCGGCAAATCGACGGTCGCGATCTTGCGGCGAACGTTCAGGTTGACCACCTGACCCTTCCCGGCTTCGCGCGAGGCGCCGATCAGGTTGTCGTAGTTCGCGTCGAAAAAGAAATCGTCGAGCACGTCGTCGAGCACGATGCGCCTGACCGGGAACGGCCCTGCCTCGGCGATGCCTTCGCCGTAGCGATAGTCGTGGACGTAACCTTCGTAGACCGGAGCGGCCTTCGGGTCGTAGGTCAGTTCCCACACCTCGGGAATGTCCTTCAGCGCGACGATGAAACTCCTTCGCGGCAGGGCGTCGTACACCGCCGACACGCGCGAGGACTTGCCCGCTTTGTCGGCCACGGGCATCAGCTTGACCAGCGAGAGATCGCGCGCATCGAACACGGCGAGCGTGGCCGGCAGATAGTTGCCGGCGATCACCCACTTGCCGTCGCCGGACACCGCGATGTTGCGCGTGTTGAGCCCCGCCCGCACCTCGGCCACCGTTTTCAGGTTCCACAGGTCGTACTTCGTGATCCAGCCGTCGCGCGACGCGAAGAAAACGTAGCGGCCGTCCGGCGTGAACTTCGGCCCCCCGTGCAGCGCGAAGCGCGTCGGGAACCGGACCATGCGCTCGAGCTTGTTGCCATCGAGCACCGACGCATGATGGTCGCCGCTTTCGACGAGGACGAACAGATTCAGCGGATCGGCGGCGTACTGCGGCCGGTCCGGCAGCGTTCCTTCCGCGTGATGCACGACGCGCGATGCCGCGATCTCGGGGGCACCCCAGACCGGCCGTTGCGCGGGCGGTTCATAGACGAACGCGACCAAGGCGTCGATGTCGGCCTTGGACAGCGTGGCGCCGAATGCCGGCATCTGCGTGGCGATCCGCCCATTGGCGATGGTGTCGACCGCCGCCGGCTTGCGCAGCCGTTCGAGGCTCTCCGGCAGCAAGGCGGGGCCGGTGCCGCCGAAGCGACCGGCGCCATGGCACGACGCGCAGTGCGTGGCGTAAATGCGCGCCGCGTCCGCCGCGGTCGTCTGTGCCGTCGCCACGCCGGCAAAGCCGGCGAGAATCGCAGCGGCCGCGATGCGAACACCGGCATTCATCGTCCGGCCGCGCGATCGGAACCGCCCGCGTGCGCATCGACGCGCCGGATGCGAATATAGGGCTTGAGCTTCAGCCTCTCGTAACCGGCTGCGATGCCGAGCTCGTCGTCGTCGAGATAGCACCCGGGATCCTCGGCCCACGCGTCGCCGGTCAGCTGCCAGGCGCGCACCCGCGTGTTGCCGCCGCACACGTCGAAATACGTGCATGCGCCGCAGCGGCCCTTGACCGCGCGCGGCACGGCCCGCATCCCCGCCAGCAGCGGATCGGAAGTGTCCTCCCAGATCGCCGAGAACGGCCGCTCCCTTACGTTTCCCAGCGTGTAGTCCCACCAGAACGTGTCCGGGTGCACGTTGCCGAGATTGTCGATGTTTGCGATGTTCACACCCGATGAATTGCCGCCCCACTGCGCGAGCTTGGCGCGAAGATGCGCCTCGCGCTCGGGATGACGGCGGCGCACCCAGTGCAGCAGGTACGCGCCGTCGGCGTCATTGTTGCCGGTGACGAATTCCCGTGGTCGACCCGCGTCGAGGTGCCGCCAGGCGGTGTCGAAGATGAGGTCCATCGCGGCGCGGGTGGTGCGGAACATGGCGTCGGTCTTGCGATTGATGTTGCCGCGGCCACCATAGTTCAAGTGCGACAGGTAGAACTTGTCGACACGTTCTGCTTCCATGAGGTCGAGCAACGCCGGCAGATCGTGCGCGTTGTCCTGGGTCAGCGTGAAGCGCAGACCCACCTTGATGCCGACCCCGCGGCAAAGGCGGACGCCCGCGAGCGACGCGGCGAATGCGCCCTCCTTGCGGCGAAAGCGGTCGTGCGTCGCCTCGATGCCGTCGAGGCTGATGCCGACGTAGTCGAAGCCGACCTCGGCGATTTTCGGCAGCAGCGCCGCGTCGATCAGCGTGCCGTTGGTCGAAAGCCCGACGTAGAACCCCATCGCCTTCGCGCGATGCGCGATGGGAAAAATGTCCGGATGCAGCAGCGGCTCGCCACCGGAAAGGATCAGCACCGGGACGCCGAACGCCTTGAGGTCGTCCATCGTGCGAAAGATGTCGGCCGTCGAAAGTTCGCCCGCAAAGTCGATGTCGGCGGAGATCGAATAGCAATGCTGGCACGCGAGGTTGCAGCGCCGGATGAGGTTCCAGATGACGACCGGGCCCGGCGGATTGCGCTTCGGCCCCAACGGCGTCGGGGCGATCACTTCCTGCAAATATTGGGTGACGCGGAACATGCGCTGCCTCGATTGAACAGGTTGCCTACCCGCCGAAACGCAGGCCGGTCTTCTTCAGAATGCGGGTGCTGTAGAGAACGTCGTGCGCGCGCGCCGCACAGCCCAGGACGGCGGCGATTTGCGCAAGCTTCGTCTCGACCTCGGTCCGGTCGTGGCCATGCACCATCGCGAACAGGTTGTAGCGCCATTGCGGCAGCCGCCGCGGCCGGCGGTAGCAGTGCGACACACACGCGAGTGCGCCCACCGCGTCTCCGAGGACGTCGACCTCGTCGTCGTCCACGTCCCAGACGCTCATCCCGTTCGCGGCCCAGCCCAGGCGGTAGTGATTCGGCACGACACCGATGCGACGGATCGCTCCCGATGCCAACAGCGTTCGCACGCGCGCGAGCACGCCCTCGGGTGCGACGCCCAGACGTTCGGCCACCGCGTGATACGGCCGCGCCACTCGGGGCAAGCCCTCCTGCAGCGCGCGCACAAGCACGCGATCGAGGAGCACGCCGGGCGGGTTGGCGGTCATGTGCGAACCGGGAGCTTCAGTTCGACGAAAAACTCGCGCTCCTTGGGAAAGGCGAGGACCGGGAGCCCGCTCGCGCGTTCGATCCGGCCGATCACCTCGTCGATCGCCTCCGGCGTTTCGGTGCCGATGACGAACCACATGTTGAGCGGATGGTCGCGCGCATAGTTGTGCGCGACTTCCGGAAACGCGTTCACCTGCGCCGCGATTCGGTCGAAGTCGGGCTCCGGCACCTGCATGGCCGCCAGCGTAAACGCCCCGCCCATCTTCTCGGCGTCGAACAGCGGACCGAAACGCGTCAGCGTGCCGTCGGCGAGCAGGCGATCGATGCGCGCGATCAGGTCGTCTTCGCTGATTGCCAGTTCGGCCGCGGCAGCGGCGAACGGTCGTTCGCAGACGGGGAAGCCGCCCTGCAGCGTGTCGACGATCCTGCGGTCGACCTCGTCCATGCCGTGCCTCACGCGACGGCGCCGGCTGCGGACATCAGGCCGTAGCGGGCGCCGCGTTGCTTGAAGGCCTGGCGCGAGAACAGCACGGCGTGGGCGTAGCGGCCCAGGCGATGGCTCTGCGCCAGCTGCGCGAGGCGCGCTGTCACCGTCGCGCGATCGCGTCCATGAATCATGCAGAACAGGTTGTACGGCCACTGCGGCAGTGCGCGCTCGCGGCGATAGCACAGCGTCACGCCGGCCTCGAGCGCGAGCGCTTCACCCAGCGCGGTCACATCGGCGTCCGGCACATCCCACACGCACATGGCATTGGCCGTGTAGCCGAGTGCGCGATGCCGGACGACGACACCCAGTCGCTTGATGATTCCCCGGTTCAGCCATTCGGCCAGCCGCGCCAGCACCGAGACTTCGCTCATGCCCGCCCCCTGCGCGAGTCGCGCGTAGGGACGGGGCACCAACGGCAGGCCATGCTCCAGCGCACTCACCAGCGCGCGGTCGGCATAGGACAACGATGCCGGCGACTCCGCTGGCCGTGCGCCGATACGCCGCCGGACTTCAATGCGGTCATGCGCGCGATCCGCGCCAAGGTCGAACGAAAGATCGATCCAGTAGTCGTCGACGAGCGGCAGCGAGAGTGGGAAAAGCCTCGCGTCACGCGCGATGGCGGCGAGTGTCCGCGCGAGCGCTGCCGCGTCGGCGGCCGTGACGACGAACCAGAGGTTGTAGCGGTGCTCGCGCTCGTAGTTGTGATTGACTTCCGGTCGCGCCGACACGATGCGGGCTATCCGGTCGAGACCGTCCGCAGGCGCTGCCATTGCCGCAAGCGTCGACACGCCGATGGCGCCCGGCCGGAACACCGCACCGACCCGGCTCACCTTGCCCGCGGCGACAAGTTGCCCGAGCGACGCGATGACGTCGGCCTCGCCGAGCTGCAATGCCTCCGCCAGCGCCGC
This sequence comes from Aromatoleum sp., assembly GCA_010365205.1. GTDB lineage: Bacteria > Pseudomonadota > Gammaproteobacteria > Burkholderiales > Casimicrobiaceae > CAIWHR01. The sequence goes on from JAAFGU010000048.1 coordinate 4,877, forward strand.
ATACGGCGCCCGGACCAGCGGAAATCCCGACTGGAAATCGTTCAGCAGCCGCATTTCCAGCGCCGGTGTGAACGGCGTCATGTCAGAAGCCGATGCGCGCAGCGCGTACGGTGAAGAAGATCCCCGACGGGCTGTCCGCGGCGAGCGTGGCCAACGGAGCGAAGGTCGCGGTGTCGTAGACGATGACCTTGTTGTCGTCACGCGCGGAAATCCACACGGCCTCTCCCCGCGGCGTGAACTCGAGGTGCAGCACGGCTTTGCCCGGCTCGAGTGTCTTCACCACCGTGCGCGTCTCGGTGTCGATCACCTGCACGCTGCCGTTGTCCGGGAACGCGAAGTTGACCCAAACCTGGCGCGCGTCCGGCCGCGCGATCACGAACACCGGCTGCCCGGCGACCGGCACGCGCGCGACTTCCTTCCAGTCGCGCGTGTCGACGACCAGCACCTCATTGCGGCCGACTGCCGGCAGGAACGCGTAACCAGCGGCAATCGCCCAGCCGCGCAGATGCGGCATCTTGTAGACGGGCAGCTTTTCCTCGCCCTTGCCGTACTTGTCGAGAATGCGCTTCACACCCCGCTCCGGATGCCAGAGGTCGAGCAGCGCAAGCCCGTCCTCGCCGAAAAGACCCGCGACGTACCAGCGACCGTCGGGTGTGACGAGCCCATCGTAGGGCTGCTTGCCGACATTCGCGAATTTCTCGATTTTCGGCGCGCGGGGATTCGACGCATCGATCACCCAGATCTCGCCCGTGTCGAACAGACTGGCGACGAATTTGCCGCCCGGCGCGTCCGCGAGGCCGACGACTTTCGACGCCACGCCGTCGGGGCCCGGCGTCGCCCGGACGTCGCCCAGCAATTCGAGCGTCGCGGAATCGAACAGCTTCACCCCGCCCGGCGTGTAGTTCTGCGCGGCCACGACCCGGCCGTCCTGGCTGATCGCGCCACCGATGGAGTTGCCGGCCTGCATCACGCGGCGGTCGATCCGCTGCGCCAGGATGTCGACCTTGGTCAGTCCCCCGTCGCGACCGAACACGTACGCATAGCGGCCGTCGCGTGAATAGACGACCGACGCGTGCGACAGGTCGCCGAGCCCGTCGATCGTCGCGAGCGTCGTGCGCGTCGTGGTGTCGATGATCTGCACGCGGCCGGCAGCGCGCTCGACGACGACGCCGAGATCGCCGGTCCCGCGTGTGGGCGTTTGCGCGCATGCAGTCAACAATGCGAGCGATGCGACGCCGGAAAACATGATCCACGTCGAGCGTCGAGATTTCCGATCGCTCCCGAACCACGGTCTTTGGAACCCGACCGGGTTTTCCCGGCGCCCGGCGTCTCGCCTGAGGTTGACGATCCCGGTGCGAACGGTCGAACTAGCGCCCACCGGTCGCCCCCGCCATCATCTGGGCGACCAGCCACTGCGCCTCGGCCTCTGACACAAAGCGCCGCCACGGAGGCATCGCGGTCCCGGGCCGCCCCGACACGATCGTCGCGACGAGGCTTTCCGCCGGCCGGTACTTCAACGCCTCCGGGGTCAGCGCCGGACCGAGCCCACCGGTCAGCCGCATGCCGTGGCAGGAACCGCAATCCTGGCGCAGCAGCGTGATCAATTCGCGCTGCCGCGCCGCGTCCGGGGTCGCCTCATCCGCAGCACGCCCGGTCGGCGCCGCGGCGAGCGTCATCGCCGCCAGAACGGCGGCGGCCACGATGGGCGCGACACGGACCATGGTGCCACGTGCTCACGTCGTCAAAGCGAAAGGATCCATGCGACGAGCTTTTTCGCTTCGTCGTCGGACACCTTGTTGGGGGGCATCGGTATCGGTCCCCATACCCCCTGCCCGCCCTTCATCACCTTGATGGCGAGCATCTCCGGCGCCTTGGCGTCGCCCTTGTATTTTTTCGCGACGTCCTTGTACGACGGCCCGATCACCTTCTTGTCGACGGCGTGGCAGGCCGTGCAGCCCTTGTCGGTCGCGAGCTTCAACGGGTCGTCCGCTCCCGCCGCCGGCAAGGCAAACGCGGTCAGCGAAGCCGCCGCCACCACCGAAATCCATCGTGCTCTCATCATTGCCTCCGGATCAGTAGATATCGTGCTGCGTGTTGTAGACGTTGAACTTGCCCGTAGGCGTGATGAGCTTCGGATCCTTGATCACCGCCTTCAGCTTGCGCGTCTTGTCGTCGACGATGACCAGCGCCGACTGCTGGTTCTTCGCACTCCACACCGAGAACCACACCTCGTCGCCGGCCCGGTTGTACTCGGGCTGCACGACGCGCTTGGCGCCCTCGCCCACCCCTGCCCATTCGGCGATCGGCAGGACTTGGAAACCCTTGTCGAGATTGTTGATGTCGTAGACAGCGATCGACTGGCTGATCTTGGGATCCGGATTGAGCGCCGTGTCCACCCACAGATTTTTCGAATGCGGGTGCGTCTTGATGAACAGCGAACCGCCGCCCTGTCCCTTCAAGGTGCGCACGACCTTCCAGGCGTGGTCCCTGTTTTTCGCAGGGTCGGTGCCGATCAGCGAAATCGTCTCGTCGCCGAGGTGCCCGGTCGCCCAGACCGGCCCGAACTTCGGGTCGACGAAATTCGCGCCGCGGCCCGGATGCGGCGTCTTGCCGACGTCGATCAGCGCTGTCAGCTTGTTGTCCCTGGTGTCGACCACCGCGATCTTGTTCGACGCGTTCGCCGCGACCAGGAAGTAGCGTCCCGTTGCGTCGAAGCCCCCATCGTGCAGGAAGCGCGCGGCATCGATGCTCGTGATCTTCAGGTTTTTGAGATCTTCGTAGTTCACGAGGTTGATCTTGCCGGTTTCCTTCGAGGTGACGATGAATTCCGGGTGATAGTGCGAAGCGACGATCGACGCCACGCGCGGCTCGGGATGGTACTCCTGCGGGTCGACGGTCATGCCGCGCGTCGACGCGATCTTCAGCGGCTTCAGCGTGTCGCCATCCATGATCACGAACTGCGGCGGCCAGTACGATCCCGCGATCGCGTACTTGTCTTCGTACCCCTTGTACTTCGACGTTTCGACCGAACGCGCCTCGAGGCCGACCTTGATCTCGGCGACGTTGTCGGGTTTCTCCATCCATAGATCGATCAGGTTCAGCCTGGCGTCGCGACCGATCACATACAGGTAGCGTCCCGACGCGGACATCCGCGAAATGTGCACCGCGTAGCCGGTCTTGACGATGTTGATGATCTTCTTGCTGTCGCCGTCGATCAGCGCGACCTCGCCCGAGTCGCGCAGCGTGACCGAGAAGAGGTTGGCGAGGTTGTACTTGTTCATCGGCTTCTTCGGCCGCTGCGCGACCGGGACGATGACCTTCCAGCTCGCCTCCATCTCCTTCATGCCGAACTCGGGCGGGGTCGGCGGCTCCTGCTGGATGTAGCGCGCCATCAGGTCGACCTCGGCGGTCGTCAATTCACCCGATGTGCCCCAGTTCGGCATGCCCGCGGGGGATCCGTAGCCGATGAACACCTTCAGGTATTCGGTGCCTTTTGCCAGCGTGATGTCGGACGTCAGCGGCTTTCCGGTCGCCCCTTTGCGCAGCACGCCATGGCAACCCGCGCAGCGTTCGAAGTAGATCTGCTTGCCCCTCTCGAACTCCGCCTTGGTCATCGGCGGCGCCTTCGGATTGACGCCCTGATACATCTCCTCCTGGGCCAGCGGCGAACCACCCGCCTGATACTTGAGTTCGGCGGGTTCATGCACATCCGCCTTCTTCTCCTGCGCCATCGCGTTGCTGATCGCAAATGGCAGCATGGCCAGAGCAAACGCTCCGGCAGCGATTCGACTTTTCACTCTTCGCTCCCTCACAAGTGGATTGACGACCTGCGCGCAAGTCGGAACGCGAACTTGCGGCACGCTCCTTCTCGCCTGGGAGCGAAGCATCCCTTGCCCGGCCTGTCGGTTCCTTGATGGATGTCAAAGATTCGTGGAAGGGCGGAAATCAGAATGCTTCACCGTATCGGTCGAACTACGGCCGGGACCTCGAGGGAAAGACGCGCGATGGAAGGAATCAGGCAACGCGGGCGTGTACCAGCGTTCGGCGGCAAGAGTCGCGATACCAAATCCGCACGGCCGTCGCTGTACGCGGTCGTCGGCGCCACCGCGGTGCCGGCCGCGGCGAACGTGGGTACCGTTTATCTGGTCGGCGCGGGGCCCGGTAATCCCGATTTGCTGACGCTGCGCGCGGCAAAGGTCATCGCGCTGGGCGACGTCATCGTGTACGACCGGTTGGTCGGGGCCGGAATCATGGCTCTCGCACGTCCCGGCACGCAGCGAATCTACGTCGGCAAGGCACGATCGAACCACACGCTGCCGCAGGACGGAATCAGTGCGCTGCTGGTACGCCTCGCACTCGAAGGCAAGCAGGTCGTCCGCTTGAAGGGCGGCGATCCGTTCGTATTCGGGCGTGGCGGCGAAGAGGCCGAGCTGCTGGCCGCGCATGGCATTCCGTTCGAGGTGGTGCCGGGCATAACCGCGGCGAACGGCATTGCTGCGTATGCCGGCATTCCGCTTACGCACCGCGACTACGCGCACGCGGTCACCCTCGTGACCGGCCATCTGCACGACGGCACGATGGACCTCGACTGGGCCGCGCTGGCACGGCCGCGGCAGACGGTTGTCGTCTACATGGGACTGCTGGGCCTGCCGATCCTCTGCCATGAGCTCATCGTCCACGGTTTGCCAGCGACGACGCCCGCCGCGATCGTTCAGCAGGGCACGACGGCGCAGCAGCGCGTGGTGGTCGGCACACTCGCCGATCTTCCCGGTCGTGCCTTCGACGCGCGGCTTTTGCCGCCGACGCTGATCATCGTCGGCGAGGTCGTCAGGCTGCGCGACAAGCTGGGCTGGTTCGAACCCGAGGCGAGCGCCGCGGTCGCGCGCTCGGCGGCGCGGGGAGTCGCCGATTAGCCGACAAGGGTATCCTTGCGGCATGGACCAACGCCCCCAGTCGCTCGGCGAGGAGATCGCGAACAGCGTGAGCCACGGCGCCGGCTTTTTGGCGGCGGCGATTGCCGTCCCGTTCCTGCTCGTCGCGACCGTCGAGCGCGGCGCCGCCATCAACGTCGTCGGTGCCGCGATCTTCGGCGCGGCGATGCTGCTCCTTTACTTCGCGTCGGCGCTCTATCACGCGCTGCCGCCCGGCCGGGCCAAGCGCGTTTTCGTCAAGATCGACCACGGCGCGATTTATCTGTTCATCGCCGCCAGTTACACGCCGTTCGCGCTGGGAGCGCTTCACGGCGGTTGGGGCTGGACGCTGTTCGGAATCGTCTGGGCACTGGCGCTCGCCGGCATCATGCTCAAGACGTTCGACCGGCTCGCGCGTCCGGTACTGTCGACGGGTCTCTACCTGGTCATGGGATGGCTCGCGCTGATTGCGATCGTGCCCCTGTCGGCACGCGTGCCGACGGCGGGGCTCGCGCTGCTGTTCGGCGGCGGGATTGCCTACACCGCGGGCGTGATCTTCTTCGCCGCGGATTCCCGCTGGCGCTACGCGCACTCGGTCTGGCACCTGTTCGTGCTGATCGGCAGCGCCTGCCACTTCGTCGCGGTGCTCGATTACGCGGCGTAGGGACAGGTGTCGGTACGGGTTTCCGCTGCGTCGATGGTTCGGCGGCGCCCGAGACTACGCGCGAACCACGATGTCCGCGACGTGTCGCGATAACCGCGCCAGCAGGCCGTCGTCGAGCGTCGTCCCGCGCGAGGCGGCGGCCACCACGTCGGCATTCGCACAACCGGTCGCTCGGAACGGTTGCAGCACCCAGCGCTCGATGCCGCGCGCGGCGAGTTCGCGCGCAAGACTTTCCATCGCCGCGGGAGGCGTCAGTGTGGGATGCACGGTGGTGCGCACTTCATGCGCAACGCCGGCGGCGAGAACAAGGTCGAGGCTCGCCAGGGCCGCG
>JAAFGU010000049.1 GCA_010365205.1 Aromatoleum sp.
GCGACGCCGGGGCGGCCGATGCGCATTTTCGCGCGTCGCTCGCCGCCGATCCGCGCGACGCGTACACGCGCGGCGCCTATGCCGATTTTCTGCTCGACTCGGCGCGTCCGAAAGAAGTCGTCGCGATGCTCGCCGACGATACGCGCAACGACGCGCTGCTGCTGCGCCTCGCGCTGGCCGAGGCGCAGCTGCCGGAGGCACAGGCATCTTTCGACGCGCATCGTGCGGATCTGGCGGCGCGCTTTGCCGCATCGCGCCAGCGCGGCGACACCGTGCATCGACGCGAGGAAGCCCGGTTCCGGCTGGAACTCGAACGCGACGCGGCCGGCGCATTGGCGCTTGCCCGCGCCAACTGGCAGGTGCAGCGGGAGCCCGCCGATCTGCGCATTCTGGCCGAATCGGCGCGCGCCGCCGGCGACTCCGCGGCGCTCAGGATCGCGACCGACTGGATCGCGGCAAACCGGCTCGAGGACCGCAGGCTTGGTGCGCTGGCCGGAGGTCAACGATGAAGCGCCTCGCCGTCATCTTCTTGCTGCTCGCCGTGATGGCGGCGGCCCCGGCACACGCGCACAAGGCGAGTGATGCTTACTTGACGATTACCCGCGACGGCGCCGCGCTCACCGGCCAGTGGGACATCGCGTTGCGCGATCTGGACAATGCGCTGTCGCTCGACGCCAACGGCGACGGTGAGATCACCTGGGGCGAACTCCGCGCGCGCCACGCGGACATCGCCGCGTACGCACTGCCGCGGCTAAGTGTCTCCTCCGGCGGCGAGACCTGCCCCCTCGCGGTGACGGCGAATCTCGTCGACCGGCATACCGACGGCGCGTACGCGGTGCTCACGCTCGCCGGCACCTGCGCGCAGCCTGGACCGACGCTGGCGATCGACTACCGGCTTTTCGCCGAAATCGATCCCCAGCACCGCGGATTGCTCAACTATGTCGAAGGCGGCGCGAGTCGCAGCGCGATCTTTTCGCCGGAAACGCCGCGACGGATCGTTGGCGGCGACAGCGGCGGCCCGCTCGCCCAGTTCCTGACGTACGTCTACGAAGGCGTCTGGCACATCTGGACGGGTTTCGACCACGTGCTTTTCCTCATTTCGTTGTTGCTGCCGGCGGTACTCGTTCGCCGCGACGGCGCGTGGCGCCCGGCCGCGGGTTTTCGCGCGGCGTTCGTCGACGTCGCGAAAATCGTCACCGCGTTCACGCTCGCGCACTCGATCACCTTGTCGCTGGCCGCACTCGGCATCGTCACGCTGCCCTCGCGCTGGATCGAGTCGGCGATCGCGGCGTCGGTGGTGCTCGCCGCGCTCAACAACCTGTTCCCTGTCGTCGCCAACGGACGCTGGATCGCCGCATTGGCGTTCGGCCTGATTCACGGCTTCGGCTTCGCCGGCGCGCTGGCGGACCTGGGGTTGCCCACTGGTTCGCTGGCGCTGTCGCTTGCGGGATTCAACATCGGTGTGGAGTTGGGCCAGCTCGCGATCGTTTCGGCTTTTCTTCCGGCCGCGTTCGCGCTGCGCGCCACGTTCGCTTACCGCCGTATCGTGCTGGCCGGCGGCTCCCTCGCGATTGCGGCGATCGCCGGCGTATGGCTGGTCGAACGCGCCTTCGACGTCTCGCTGTTCTCTGCGCTGGCTGTATCGCTACGCGCGGCTTCGTAACGCTGCGTCTTCAGTGGGAATGCCGGTGATCGATGTCCGGAAAGTGCGCATGCCGGTGGCGCATCGACGCGTGTACGTGAGGGTGCGCGTGGGGCTCGCTGCCGTCCCACGTGAAGTCGTGGTCGTGCCGGTGATGGACGTCGTGACGATGCATGTGCGCGTGCGCCGCGCGCTCGTGCGCATGCTCGTGCTCGTGCCGCTCGGCAAGGTGCAGCCAGACGCCGATTGCCATTAGGGCACCGGCCGCCGCCAGCTCGAGCGTGACGGCCTCGTGCTGAATCCATACCGCCAGCACCGCGCCGAAGAAGGGCGCGACGGAGAAGTACGCGCCGGTGCGCGCGGTTCCCAGATGGCGCAGTGCCAGCACGAACAACACCAGACTCACGCCGTAGCCGAGGAAGCCGACCGCGGCCGCCGCCGCGATGCGGCCGGTCGCGGGCAACGAATAACCCAGTCCAAGAGCCAGCGACAGCGTCACGCCGCCGGCCACGAGTCCCTTGAGCCCCGCGATCACCACGGCGTCGTTCGCCGCCACCTTGCGCGTCAGGTTGTTGTCCAGTGCCCAGCAGAGGCAAGCCGCGGCAACGAACAAGGCTCCGCGCACGAGCGCCGCGCTCGCCGGCGCCCACGACAACACGACGCCGCCGGCGACGATCAACGCCATGCCAAGGGCGATTCGCCGATCGAAGTTCTCGCGAAACACGAACCATGCGATCAACGCCGTGAGCACCGCCTCGAGATTCAGCAGCAGCGAAGCCGTTGCGGCCGGCGTGGACGTCAGTCCGAACATCAGCAGCACCGGTCCGGCGACCCCGCCCGTGAGAATCGCGCCGCCGAGCCAGCCGAGATCGCGTCGCGTTGGCCATGCGACGGTGAACCCGGCCCCGGCGCGCAAACGGCGCAGGCCGAGCACGAACACCAGCCCGCAGCCGGAACCCGCGTAGAGCAATCCGGCGAGCACCAACGGGTGCATGTCGCCGACTAGGCTCTTGGCGAGCGGCGTGCTCGCGCCGAAAAGGGCTGCTGCTGCGAGAGCGTAGATCACACCATGTCGCATGGTGTCCGATCCTACACCGCGGCTGCAACGCCGCGAAACTTCCTAGATCGCGCGCGCGGGTGCAGTTCCCTTTCGCGTCACCACCTGCCAACCGACCGCGAGCACCACCAACGTCCACACGATTACCGGCCCGCTCGGCAGATCGAGGGTCGTCGACAGCAGCAGCCCGAGCGCGTAGCCGGCGGCGCCAATGGACCACGCCGCCGGCAGCCGGCCGCGCGCCATCCTCCGTGTGGCGAGCGGCGGCACGATCAGCGTCGCGAAGACGAGATAGAGGCCGACGAGCTGGACGGACACGGTGACGGCAACGGCGAACAGGATGTAGAAACCGGTGCGACCGAGACGCTCGCGCCAGCCGAACCAGAGCAGCAGGATGACCGCGTACGCCGCGGCGGCCGACAGCAGGCGCGCGGGTTGCGACCACAGGATCTGCCCGACCAGCAGATCGCGCAGGTGTTCGCTGCCGTGAACGTTGCTGGCGAGCAGCAGCACGCTGCCGGTGGCGGCGAGGACGAAGACGACGCCGATCACGGCCTCCTGAACCTCCGGCCAGACTCGCTCGGTCCACGTCAGCAGCAGCGCGCCGCCAAGCGCTGCAGCTAGTGCCGCCAGTTGTACCCCCGCGCCCTGCGCCTCGAATCCGAGCTGATCGGCGAGCAGCACGCCGCAGCCGGCGATTTGCGCGATCGCGAGATCGATGAACACGATGCCTCGCGCCAGAACCTGCATACCCAGGGGTACGTGAGTCACCGTCACGAGCAGGCCCGCCGCCAGAGCCGGCAACAGGATCGACAGATCGATGGAGTCGACGTTCATTGCGCGCCCTTGAGCAGGCGCGCGATGGTGTCCTCGAACAGTCCGAACAAATCCTTCGCGCTGTCGCTGCCGCCGACGGTGAACGGCAGCACGACCGCGTTGATCTTCGCGCGCTCGGCGATCCACTGTGACGCACGGTCACTCTGGTACGCGGCGCGCAGCACCATCTTCACCGGCCGCTGCCGAATCGACTCCAGCACCGAGGACAGGTGGGCGGTCGTCGGCTCGATGCCGGGTTTGGGTTCCAATGTTGCGACCTCCTTCATACCGAGCCAGTCGATGAGGTACGGAAACCCCTTGTGCTGGACGATGATCGCCACGCCCTTGAGCGGCGCCCCCTCGCGCTCCCAGCGGGCGATCGCGTTGCGCCAGCGTTCCTCGAACGATCGATAGCGCGCCTGATATGCGGCCGCGTTTGGTGGATCGAGTTCCGCCAGGCGCGCGGACAGCGCCGTGGCCACGCGCGCGATGTTGCGCGGATCGGTCTGGATGTGTGGATTGCCGCCCGGATGCACGTCGCCGTCGGCACGATCCAGCCGCGCGGGCCGTTCCAGCATCGACACCAGCGGCGACGCTTCCAGGTAACCCGGCTTGCCGGGCTGCACCTTCGGATTTCCCGCCTGCTGCAACACCAGCGGCAACCAGCCGATTTCCAGTTCGGCGCCGGTGGCGACGACGAGATCCGCGCCGCGCGCGCGTGCGATGAGGCTCGGTTTAGCCTCGACGTGGTGAGGGTCCTGCAGTGCGTTCGTCGCCGTGTAGACCTTGACGTTGTCACCGCCCAGCACTTCGGTGAGCGCGCCCCACTCGGGCAGCGTCGCAAAGACGTTCAACGCGGCTTCGGCGGGGGGCAACCAAGCCGCAAGGAGCCAAACCGCCAGCGCCAGCAGCCAATGCAATCTGGATTTCATGGTGACGCTCCTAGAACTTGTGCGCGCCATGCGCGCCGATGGTGAGGATGTACTGGAGGAAAAGCTGGTTGTCGGTCACTTCCGGCCGCACTTTGCTTTGCGCAAGCTGCAAGCGCAGGCGGCTGAACTCCGACGGCGTCCAGTCGAACATCATGGTGTAGCGCTGCGGGGCGAACGACGACGTCGCGAGATACGCCGCATTGGCGCCGTAATCGACCTGCCCGGGATCGAGCCGGTCGTAACGTGCGCCAACTCGCCAGGTTGGCATGAATTGCCAGACCCCTTGCAGGTACCATCCCCGTTGCGGCGATCGATAGGCATCGGTTTGCGTCAGTGCGAGCTTGCCGTCGCTGTCATACGTCAGGTTGCCGCGTTCGCGGCGCCAGAAGTACTCGCCCTGCAGCTTGGCGCTGGTCGTCTGCGTATTGCCATTCGGCGCATATTTCCAGACGAAATCGGCGATCGCCACGTCGCTCACGCCGCTGAAGCCGATTGGCGCATCGTTCCCGAACGTATCGGTCTGCGTGTATTCGCGATCCTGGGCCTTGGTGTGCAGATACGACAGTCCGGCGCGCCAGCTGTGGCTGGCGCCGATGTCGCCGCCGGTATGGGCGTAGGCGACGACGGCGCCGGCGCCGTTGCGATTGCGTTGATTTCCGGGAAAGCTGTCGCCATTGCCGATTTCGGCGCCGAACTCGAGGTACTGTTCAGTCGGCGCCACCCACTTCAACTGCAGACCGTCGTTGCCGTACTGCCCGCCGAGAAAAGTTTCGTACGCAAGCGGCGCGTCGACGAAGTCCCAGGCATGCTGATGTTGTTCGTTGAGGTAGCCCAGCCCCGAGAAGAAGCGGCCGAATTTCGGCGTGAGGCCGTCGGGCAGCGCCGTGACGATCCCGTAGGCTTCCTCGACCGAGACGGTGTTCGCCGGAGTCAACGAGACGATCAGGGTGCCGGCGAACTTGTCGTCGACGCTTGCCGACAGCGCGAGCTCCGACTCGCCGAGGCCCAATCCGCGGCGGCCGGGTCCGATGTCGCCGCCGGGCGCAAAGCCGGCGATCCGGTAGGCATTCGGGTCCTGCGAAAGGTTGGCGTAACGTCCCTGCAGCACGGCCGAGATGGCGGGATTGAACGCTGCGATGCCCGCCGCGGCGGAAGGAGCTGGCGCCGGCGCGGTGCTTGCGGCGACGGGCGTCGTCGTCGCTGGCTGCGTTGCAGGCGGCGCTGTCGCGGCTCTCGCTTCGGCATTCTTCAGCCTTTGCTCGAGCGCGTCGATCCTCGCTTCGTACGACTGTTTCAACTGCCGGATCTGGTCGCGGATTTCGGCGAAATCGGCGTCGGTGGCGGCACGGACGTCAGCCGCGAAAATCAGTGCGAGCGCCAAGGCGCTGCGCACCAGGAAGGGCCTGGACACGATAGGACTCCTCAAGTCGGATCTGGATCGCGCCGCCGCGCGCGGCGCACCGGAACGCGCTAAAGGAGGACGGGCGGGGCGCGGCTTTCGAAGTAGTGAGGTGCGGCGACCGTGCGCGTCGCGAACGCAAACCGCGGGCGTTCGTCGACGCCTGCGGCAGACGGCGCGGGCAAGCTGGTGTCGAATACGGCGTCCGCGCCGCCGGCGAGCAGCGCGCACTCCAAGCATGCCGACTGATCGACCGGCATGTGGGCGCCGACGTCATGCGCCCGCGTCAGCAGCGGGCGCACATGCGCGAGCGCGTGGCGCTGTGACTCTGCCTGCAGGCCGACGAGCAGCAGCGACAGGAGGAAGCTGAGGACGAGCCGTGGCATGGCGAGGCGTGGCATGGGGTGGCGGGAGCAATGAGCGCCGGGCGCAATCGCTAACCGGCAGACAAGTCTATCTCAACCGCAACCGGGTCGCAGTCGGCCGGACGGACGAGGGAGGATGGATCAGGGAGGACGGACCAGAGGGACAGAGCGCCTGCGCCGGAGCCTCAGGCGTATCGAAAGGCGGGGGCGTCGCGAGCGCTACATCGTTGCGCCGACGAACGTCGGCGCCAGCACCGCGCTCGCAGCGAGCGAGGGCTCCTTCACCGTGATCCGCCAGAGCGTGCGCGGGTCGTCGGGGTCGATCAGCGTCGCCTTGTGCAGGAGCGAAGCGTTGTCCCACACGACGATGTCGCCGACGCCATACTTGAACGCGTAGTGGTATTTTAGCTGCGTCGAATGCGCAGCCAGTTCGTCGAGCAGGTCGCGCGCCTCGTCCTCCGGCATGCCGACGATACCGAACGAACTGCCGGATACCGCGTAGAGCGACTTGCGCCCCGTGACCGGATGCGGCCGCGCGATCTTGTGCGTGATCAGCGGCATCTTCGCCTTCTGCTCGGCGGTCAGCGGCGACGCCGCGGTGCGGCTCGTCTCGTCGATATCGTGGCGGTTGCCGTAGTGGTGAATGCCGAACAGCGGCTCGATCCGCTGTTTCATCGCCTCCGGCAGGTCGTCATAGGCCGCCTGCTGGTTGGCAAACATCGTGTCGCCGCCTGACTTCGGCACCACGATCGAATATAGCGTCGTCGCGCGCGCCGGGACCTGCAAATACGAATAGTCGGTGTGGAAGTACGAGCCCGCGTCCTGCAGGCCGGTGGGCTGCCCGTTCTTCTTCACGTTGGAGAGGATCAGGATGTTCGGATCCTCCGGGTGATGGAACTGGTCGATCACGTGCGGCTGCGGCGGGCCGAAGCGCGACGCGAACGACGCGAACTGTGGCGCCGTCAACTTCTGCGCGCGGATGCCGACCACCTGCCCGGCGTAGAAGGCGCGCTCGATCTCCTCGAACGCGGCGTCGGACAGCGGTTGCGACAGGTCGACGTCGATCTCGACGCCGAAGCCGGAGGAGAGCGGGCGGCTGGCAAGCATCGCGCGGCCTATTTGAGAAACTCCGGCCGGATCAGCCCGGGCAGGAACAGCGGAATCTGCGGCCAGACGATCAACGCCGCGAGGACCACCAGCATCGGCACCAGCATGATCAGCGTGTCCTTCAACGCGTAGCGCAAGCGCACCTTCGCGATCGCGCAGGAAATCATCAGGCACAGGCCATAGGGCGGGGTGACAAGCCCGAACGCGAGCGCGACGATGCCGATGATCGCGAACGACACCGGATGCATGTTGACCGACGCTGCGAGGGGCTGCAGCGTCGTACCGACGATGATGATCGCGGGAATCGCGTCCAGAAAACAACCGACGACCAGAAATACGAACGCGACGAAAAAGCCAACACCCATCAAGCCGAGGCCCCACGACGTCACGTTCTCGAGCAGCGCCTTCGGGATCTGGAAATACGCGAGCAGCCACCCGAACACGGACGCCGTGCCCACGCAGAAGAGCGCGATCGCGGACAGCTTGCCGGTTTCAAGGAGCGCATCCCAAAGCTTCTTCGCATCCATCTCGCGGTAGAAGAAGATCGACAGGACCGCGGCATACAGCACGGCGGCCGCCGCGGACTCCGTCGCGGTGAACCAGCCAAGGAGGATGCCGCCGACGATGATGAACGGCGTCATCAGCGCCGGCACGGAAACCGCTGCCGCTTTCAGGAACTCCTTAAGCGTGGCGCGCCGGTAGGTCGGGTAATGACGGACCTTTGCGTAGACGTGGACCGTGGCCATCTGGGCGAGGCAGATCAGCAATCCCGGGATGACGCCGGCGAGATAGAGCGCGCCGATCGAGACCGACAGCACGCCGCCCCACACCACCATCAGGATCGACGGCGGGATGATCACCGCGAGCACGGCCGACACCGCGGTGATCGCGATCGAGAACGAGAGGTCGTAGCCTTCCTTGACCTGCGCCTCGATGAAGATCTTGCCCTGGCTCGCCGCGTCGGCGGTCGATGATCCGGAGATGCCGGCGAAGAATACCGACAGCAGCACGTTGATCTGCGCGAGCGCGCCCGGGAAGTTACCGACCATCGTTCGCGACAGCGTGACCAGGCGATCGGTAATTCCGCCGACATTCATCAGGTTCGCGGTCAGCAGGAAGAACGGCACCGCGAGCAGGATGAACGAGTTGTAGGCCTTGAACGTCGTGTTGAACACGACCATCGGAGAAAGGCGCGGCTCGATGAAGAGCACGGGCAGGCAGGCGAGGCCCAGCGCGAAGGCGACCGGCACGCGCAGCACGAGGAAAACGAAAAACGCGCCGAACAGCCACAACGCCGCCACCGACGGCGTGAGCGCGGCGCCAGTCATGCTTGTACCCCGGCGGCGCTCACACGACGCTCCCCGTGCCGATCTCGCGGTGCGTGTCGACGCCGCTTCCGGGGCCGGGACCGTCGATCACGATGCGCAGGTCCGCCCGCATCCGCTCGGCTCCGAACAGCAACCACGTGACTCCAGTCAGCGGCCATGCGATGAAGATCCACGTCATCGGCATTTCCGCGAGCTCCGATTGTTGATCCCAGCCGAACTGCACGAATTTGATGCCGTACCAGACGAAGACGAGTGCGAACACCAGGACGAATACGGTCGAGACGATCCGCAGCAGCGCATTCGCACGCGGCTTCAACTCGGGCCACACGTCGCATTCGAAGTGGGACGCGTCGCGCACGCCGATCATCGCGCCCAGCATCACCATCCAGATGAAAAGGAAGCGCGCCATTTCCTCGGTCCAGATCCACGCCGGAATAAGGCCGGTGTTACGCGAGATCATCTGGATCGTCACCGGCACGACTAGGATCCCCACGCTCGCGCCCAGCAGCACCTTGAGCAGCCGGTAGTAGCCGTCGAGAAACTTGCGCATGCGGTTCCCCAGAATTAACCGAATCGCGGCAAAAAAAGACCGACGCAAGATGGATTTCTTGCGCCGGCCGCAGAACGGAAATTACATCGAGTTGATCTCTTTGTAGATCGCGTCGGCGCCGATTTCCTTCGCGTAGTCGGCCATGACGGGGTCCGCCAGCTTCTTCATCTCCGCGCGGTCGGCGAACGGGATCATCTTGAGCCTCCCGGCCGCCTGCATCGCCTCGAGCTTCTTCTGGTCTTCGCTCGACTCGACTTGCCGCCCATAGATGCCCGCTTCCTTGCCGGCCTTGAGAACAGCCGCCTGCAGGTCGGGTGGGAGCTTTTTGAACGTCTTGCCCGAGAAGCAGATCGGACGGATCGTAATCGCGTGCTGCGTCATGTTGAGATTCGGCCCGACTTCATAGAATTTCATCGCCTCGACACCCGCGGCCTCGTTCTCGCCGGCCTGGATCACGCTATTCTGGATGGCGTTGTAGATTTCGTCGTACGCGATCACCGTGGGCGACATGCCGACGGCGGCGAACGTCTTGCTCCAGATCGGCGCCCCCTGCACGCGGACCTTGAGGCCCTTCATTTCGGCCAGGTTGCGCACCGGCTTGTTGGCGAAAATGTTGCGCGTGCCGCCGCCCGCGAAGCCGATCAGCATCACGTCACCCTTCGCCGCCACTTCGTCGGCGATCGGCTTCAGCGTGTCGGCGTCGAGCACCTTGTTCCAGTGGTCGAGGTCGCGGAACAGGAACGGTGCGTCGATGAAGGGGGCGGCCTTGGAGAACGTCGACATGTGCGCGGGCGACACGATGCCGTAGTCGACGGAAATCCCCTGGTTCATGTAGGCGAAGTAGTCCTTTTCGAGGCCGAGCTCGCTGTTCTTGTGCAGCACGAAGTTGATCGGCTTGCCGTAATACCTGGCCGTAAGCTCCTGGAATCGCACCAGCGCCCGGTTGAACGCGTGATCATCGTTGAACTGGACGGCGCCATGCAGTGTGATGATTTGCTGGGCGGCGGCGCCCAGCGACACGGCCAGCCCGAAGGCGGCGATGCAACGCAACAGCCCGCGAATCAGATCTCGCATGAATATCCTCCGTAGGTAGGGGCCCACCCGGCGCCGCCTCGAGGTTGCAACGGCGGTGTTCTGGTCAAGTGGTCGGACCAATTGAACAGGGTTGCCCGCGCTGTGTCAATGCAAATGCCGTTGTGCTTTGCACCATGGGCACGGGGGTCGGGTGCGATCGGGACGGCGCAACGCGGCGACGCGTTAAAATGCGGACCGATGAACCGTTTGCCCCGTCTCGCCGTCGCTTTCGCCGCGTTCGCGCTGCACGTTGCCGCGCCGCTCGGCGCGTACGCGATGCCGCCGATGGCGGTGCCAGGCGGCAATCTCTGCTCGGTAGTGGGCATGGCGCCGGCGGGGCCATCCGGACCGCCGCGCGCACCGCTGCCGGCGACGGACCCGCAGCACTGCGCACAGTCAACGTGCTGGGCCGGCTCCGGTATGGGTGCGGCTGCGCCGCCGTTGGCACCGATGGCGATGTGGCGCGTCGAAATATTCGTTTGGCGCGAGGCCATCACCGCCGACG
>JAAFGU010000050.1 GCA_010365205.1 Aromatoleum sp.
CTTCGCCGGGATGAGCGTGCGCCACAACCTCGAACTCGGCAGGCTGAAGCGGCGCGAAGGCGCGGGCGTGGCGTGGTCAGACGCCAAGATCCTCGAGTTTTTCCCCCGCTTGCGCGCGCGCCTCGACACGCCGGCGGACTTTCTGTCCGGTGGTGAACAGCAGATGGTCGCGGTCGCGCGTGCGCTGTCCGGGCACGTGCGCGTGCTGCTGCTCGACGAGCCGTTCGAAGGCTTGGCGCCCACGGTGGTCGAGGAGCTGTTCGAGGCCTTCGACCGCTTGCGGCAGGAGTTGTCGATCGTGATCGTGGAGCACAATCTGGATCTGGTCCTCGCGCTGGCGGATCAGGCCTATGTGCTCGAGCGCGGCAGCGTCGTCCATCAGGGACCGGCGGCGGCGCTGCGCGACGACCTCGAGTTACGCCGGCGCGTCCTCTGGATGTGAGCTCATGGAACGCATTGCAGCGATCATTGGTGCCGGCCTGATCGGCCGAGCCTGGGCGATGGTGTTCGCGCGCGCGGGCTGGCGCGTGCGGCTGTACGACCACGTGCCGGCGCAACTCGACCTGGCGCTCGAGCACATCGCGACGAGCCTCGCCGAGCAGCAGGCGGCTGGACTGACCGACGACGCCGGGGGCGCCGCTGCGCGCGTGTCGATGACCAGCCGCATCGACGAAGCGGTCGCGGGCGTGGAGTGGGTGCAGGAGAACCTGCCCGAGCAGCTGGCGGTCAAGCTCGACAACTTCCGCACGCTGGATGCGCTCGCGCCGGCTTCAGCAGTGCTCGCCAGCTCGACCTCGGCGATTCCCGCATCGCAATTCACCAAGGCGCTCGTGGGGCGGGCACGCTGCCTGGTCGCGCATCCGGTCAATCCGCCGCATCTGGTTCCCGTCGTCGAACTCTGCGGCTCTCCGTGGACTGATCCGGCCACCATCGAGCGAGCGCGGTCGGTGATGACCGAGGTGGGACAGGTGCCGATCGTCGTGCGGCGCGAGCTCGACGGTTTCATTCTGAATCGCCTGCAGGGCGCACTGCTCTCCGAGGCGATGCGCCTCGTCGGCGAAGGCTACGTGTCGCCGGAGGATCTCGACAAGACGGTCGCGCACGGGCTCGGCCTGCGCTGGTCGTTCATGGGGCCGTTCGCGACGATCGAGTTGAACGCACCGGGCGGCGTGGCCGACTACTGCGCGCGCTACAGCGGCTTCTATCGCAAGCTTGCCGCCGACCCGCCGGGGCCGCAGGTCTGGGACTCCGAGCACGCGGCGCGCGTCGTCGCGGCGCTGGGCGAACCGCTTACGCCGGCCGGGCGCGATCGAAAGATGAACAAGCGCGACCGGCGCCTGCTGGCGCTGGCGCGGCACAAGCGCGATCAATCCGACACCTGAACGAGGAGGCAAGACCATGGCCGACACCCGCAAAGTCATCATCACCTGCGCGATCACCGGTTCGATCCACACGCCGTCGATGTCGCCGCACCTGCCGATCACGCCGAAGGAGATCGCGGACGCGGCCGTCGGCGCGACCGAAGCGGGTGCTGCGATCGTGCACCTGCATGCGCGCGACCCCGTCGATGGCCATCCGACGCAGGACCCGAAATACTTCCGCGAATTCGCCGCCGACATCAAGCGCCGCTGCAACGTCGTCATCAACTTCACCACCGGCGGCGCCGCGACGATGACCATCGAGGAGCGCCTGCAGCCGGCCTTGCAGTTGAAGCCCGAGGTCGCCTCGCTCAACATGGGCTCGATGAACTTCGGGCTCTACCCCATGCTCAAGCGCTTCAAGGAGTTCAAGTACGGTTGGGAGCGCGAGTATCTGGAGAGTTCGAACTCGCGGATCTTCCGCAACACGTTCAAGGATATCGAGCACATCCTGACCTCGTGCGCGGACAACGGCACGCGCTTCGAGATCGAGTGCTACGACATCGGGCACCTGTATACGGCGCACCACTTCTTCGAACGCGGTATCGTCAAACCGCCGCTGTTCATCCAGAGCGTGTTCGGGATCCTCGGCGGTATCGGCCCGCACCCGGACGACGTCGCGCACATGAAGCGCACCGCCGATCGCCTGTTCGGCGACCAGTATCGATGGAGCGTGCTCGGCGCCGGTCGCAATCAGCTGCCGATCGCCGCCATGTCCGCCGCGATGGGCGGCAACGTCCGCGTCGGACTCGAGGACAGCCTGTGGCTCGGCCCCGGCAAGCTCGCCGAATCCAACGCCGCGCAGGTGCGCGCGGTGCGGAAGATCATCGAAGGGCTGGGGCTGGAGATCGCGACGCCTGACGACGCACGGAGGATACTGGCGCTCAAGGGTGGAACCAAAGTCGCGTTCTGAAAATTAACCCAACACCTCTTTGACACGAGCGACGCACTGGTCGAAGCTGCGGCGATATTCCAAGACTTCCAGCGCGGCGAAGTCTTGACGCAGCGTCGCATCCCGCGCAGCGATGCGCTCGAGGATGACCTCCCGGCGACTTTGCAAGATGGGCTCGATCGCCATTAACGCATCCGACTCCTTCTCGGCGACCATTGCCAAGTCAAAGATATCTCGCGCCATGAATCGGTCGCCGCGATGCCAGACTTTCTTGGCAACGATTTCCGCTGATGTCTCCACGGCAACATCGCGACCGAACAAATGCTCGACGATCGTTGCATTATGAGTTAGCGGCTCTGATGCCACGAAGTCGATCTCCCCCTCAGGAAAACGCAGCTTCAACGAACCAGCTTCCTCGACATAGTCGGTTGTCAACGATTCGGCTTTGTCGTTGAGCCGTGGCGTCAGGTAGCCGAAATATTGCGGATCCGGAACGAAGATGTCGATATCCTTGCTGAAGCGGTGATGGTGACGGCGCATCAGCACGGTGCCGCCACCGAAACTCCAGTTCTTCAGCGTTGCGCCTGCGGCGCTCGTCGAATCGATCAGCACCAATGCTCGCTGGAACAGCGTTTCCCAGATTTTCAGAGGGTCTTGAACCACTCGTGGGCTCGTTCGGTCGCGCCCACATCGCGGGCAATCGTGGCCAAATTCTTCTCCAGTTTGCCCGGCTTGCTCCAGCGACTAACTTCGCGCAAGAGACCTTTCCTCATGGAGGGACTCGCCTCCTCGAGAAGCAAACGTAAGTGTGGCGTTCTCCCGCGTGGGACCTTGCCGCTTAGAAGTATGCGTATCAGCTCCGCTTCGGTTAGTGGCTCCTTGAAGCTGACGCTGGCGGTTGTCGACGCCAGACGAATGTAGTCGGACCGGCGTGATCTTGGTGCTGGTTGGATGGCCAGCGTGAGACCCACGTTCTCGAGCAGCGCCTGCAGCTTCCGTGCACCCAGATCAGGAAACGTCCCCATCTCGAGCCGATTTAACGTCACACGAGACAGGCCGGCCGTCCTGGCCAATTCTGCCTGGGTCAAACCGCGGGCAACTCGTGCCCGGCGGATTGCGTAGCCGAATTCCTGCAGGCGCATGGGTACCTCAAATGTTAAACATATTTAACTTTATAGAGGATTGCCCGCGAGCGTCAAGCGATTTCTCGCTATGAGAGCCGTCGACTATCGGTCCCGCTTGACAGCAACAACGTACTATAGTACTTTAGTTGCTTTAAGCCACTTGGACACTCTCATGCGCAGCATAGAAGTCGACTTTGACGTTTTCAAAGCACTCACAACGCGGCGCCCCACGGAAGACATCACCGAGAATGACGTGCTCCGGAGTCTACTCGGGCTGCCGTCAAAGCGAGGCTCGACAATACCGAGAGCGGCGGACGACGTCCCGGGCGCGGGCGACTGGATCGTCAAGGCCATACGATTTCCGGCGGGCACCGAGTTTCGTGCCAGCCACAAAGGACAGACGTGGCTTGGCCGCGTCGAGCGCGGCGCCTTAGTCGTCAATGGCAAGCGGTTCGACACACCTTCGGCCGCGGCGGTATTCATTACGAAGAGTCCGACGAATGGCTGGACGTTCTGGGAATTCCGGCCCCCGGGCCAGTCGTCGTGGCAGATCATCAAGGGACTCCGGCGGAAGTAAGACGACCAACATTCAGGGGAGCGTAGGGTCGATTGAGCTGACCCCACCTTCCAACATGGGCTTAATGAACTTCGGGCCCTACCCGGTGCTCAAGCGCTTCAAGGAATTGAATTGCGGTTGGAAGCGCGAATACCCGGCGAGCTCGGACTCGCGAATCCTTCGCCACACGTATCAAGGATACCGCGCACCACTTCCTCGAGCATGACATCGTCAAGCCGCCGCTGTTCATCCAGAGCGTGTTCGGAATCCTCGGCGGCATCGGCCCGCATCCGGACGACGTCGCGCACATGAAGCGCACCGCGGATCGCCTGTTCGGCGACCAGTATCGGTGGAGCGTGCTCGGTGCCGGGCGCAATCAGCTGCCGATTGCCGCCATGTCTGCCGCGATGGGCGGCAACGTCCGCGTCGGGCTGGAGGACAGCCTCTGGCTCGGCGCCGGCAAGCTCGCCGAATCCAACGCCGCGCAGGTGCGCGCGGTGCGGAAGACCATCGAAAGGCTGGGGCTGGAGATTGCGACGCCGGATGATGCGCGGAGGATACTCGCGCTTAAATGCGCGGCGAATGTTGCGTTTTGAAAACGAGAGTACGTGGCGCGTTCCGAGTGCGCCAATCAACAAAATACGTCGAGCCGGCGAATCCGGTTGCGCGTGATGCGTGAAAGATCGAGTCCGGCCCCTTGCTCCTGCGGTTCCTAGGGGCTGGCCCGCGCTTTCAGGAAACCCCCGACGCCACCCCAAAACGCCTCCGGCCCGCTCAGAGTGTTGTGATCGGTCGCGGGAACGACGAGCCACGACTTCGGCCCCGCCCACGCGTCGTAGAGCGCCTGCGATCGCTCGCGCGGGACGATCGAATCGTCATCCGCGACGATCGCCAGCAGCGGCGCCTGCACACGCCGCGCATCGGCGGCTGAATCGAAACGATGCCGGAGCAGCCACGAGACCGGCAGCCACGGATAGTGGGTGCGGCCCAGCTCGACCAGGCTGTCGTATGGCGAGACGAGGATTGCGCCTGCGACCGGCCGCGCGGCGGCGAGCTTCACCGCCACGCCGGTGCCCAGGCTGCGGCCGAACGCGACGATCCGTCTGGCGTCGACGTCGGGTCGCGCGGCGATTCTGTCGTAGATGGCGAGCGCATCGGCGACGAGCGCCGACTCTCCCGGCGCTCCCTCGCTCTCACCGTAGCCGCGATAGTTGATCGCGACGATTCCCCAGTCGCGCGGCCAGCGCGGATCGGCGAGCGTTCCCGAGACCTCTTCCGCGTTGCCGCCGAAATACAGGACGACCGGCGCCGGCGTCGCGCTCGCGGCGCGCATCCATCCGCGCAGCCGCGTGCCGTCGGTGGCGACGATCTCGAGCGGCTCCGCGTCCGCCGGCAGATGGGCGGTCGAAACGATTGGCTGCGGAAAGAAGATCAGCCGGTCCTGCGCGAACCACGCCGCGGCGGGCACGCCCAGAAGGACGACGGCAACGAGGACGATCCACACCATCGGCGTGTGCTTGGTAGAAGACGCGGGTGGCGTCATGGCGGCGATTATAGGCAGCGGGCGGGTGCGGGGAAATCGGTATGGACCGAGGGCGGCTTTGGATCGCTGCGCGGACAATCGACGCCGAATTTCAGTTCGGGTCGACGCTTGTGCCACCTAGGTCCGATGGCTTATAGGCCGGCGGCGGATTGGTAGCTATGTTTTGCTTCGAACCCGACTGGTCGCGTCCCCAGGCCCCTGGGTCAACCGCCGTGGCTGAAAGGGTTGCTGGTCAATTATATCGAATTCGGTATAATCTCCGATGTCGCCCGCGGAATATGCCTTCGAGAAGCCATTGCATTGGGTCGGCTCGGCGAAGAAGGACTTGCTGATGTTCCCCGAGTCCGTCGTCGACTATTTTGGCTACGCACTCGGCTTGGTGCAGCAAGGCGGGTTCCCTCCGGCGTCCAAACCGTGGAAAGGCGAAGGTCCCGGCGTCTTCGAACTGGTGGAGGATTTCCGGGGCGGCGCGTACCGGGTTGCCTATACGGTGCGCTTCGAGGGGGCGAACTATGTGCTGCATTGCTATCAGAAGAAGTCGCCGTCCGGGATCCGCACTGGACGGATCTCCGTGGAGTTGATTCGTGAGCGCCTGCGGGTTGCGCAGGCGGACTATAGGACGCGCTATGGGCAGAAGACGTGAGATGGTCGAAGTCGGAACGGGTGACGTATTTGTCGACTTGGGGTACGCCGACGCTGGAGAGCGCCGGCTGCGCGTTCAACTCGCCGCGCGCCTCAACGAACTGATCGGGGCGCGTCGACTGACCCAGACGCGGGCCGCGACCATTTTTGGTGTATCGCAACCTCACGTCTCCGAGCTGAAGAACTACAAGCTCAGCCGATTCACGTCCGAGCGGCTGTTGCATTTCCTGACGTTGATGGACCACGACGTCGAGATTGTCATCCGCCCGAAGGCGAGAGGGCGTGCGGCCGGATCGGTTCGGGTGTCGGTGGCCTGAGTTGGCCTGACGAAAGCAGGGTCGAGCCTGCCCCATTCCTTCGGCCATTCGCGTTGCTCCGCGCCCAGCAGTAATTTCGTTGTCTGTCCCGGGGTTTTGCTCAACAGGCTGCGCGGGGCAACTTCCCCCTGTTGAAAACAACGGCGGGAAAGCAGGTCTTCACCGCCACGTCTGCGTCATAGTGCAGGCGGCACGTCTTGGGGACCCTTACCGCGTTGCCCCCGAGGCAGCCGCGCGTCGCGGCTTCACGGGCGACCGCCTTCGGCAGCCGTTGAGGAACAGCTCGACCACCCCGCGTTCCCAGCGATCCAGCTCCGCCTTCGTCATCGGAGTGCCAAGACCCAGCGCGCGCCCCTGCGGGACGCTCAACACCATCTGCAGAAACTGCTCCGCGGCGAAAAGCGGATCGTCGAGCGTCAGATGTCCTGCGCGAGTCTCGCGCGCGAGGAGACCGGCGATGAGCGTGATCGCTTCCCTGGTCGAGCCCTCGGTGGCCACGGCGGCAGCGAGTTTGGGAAAGCGCGCGGATTCGCCGACGATCAGGCGGTGCAGCGCAAGCGCCTGGGGAGTGAGCGCGGCGTGCAGGATGATGCCGGCGAGCCGTTGCAGGATGTCTTGCAGGTCCGCGCCGGCGAGCAACGGCATGGCGGCGGGTGGCCGCAGGCCCTCGATAATCCGGTGGAGGACGGCGCCGAACAGCGCCGCCTTGTCCTCGAAGCGGTGATAGAAGGTCCGCTTCGAAACATGCGCGCGTTGCGCGACGGCGTCGATGCTGGTCGCGCCGTAGCCGCGCGCGAAGAACAGCTCGGTTGCGACATCCAGGATGCGATCGCGCAGCTTCGCGGCTTCCTGAAGCGACGGGCGGCCGCCGCGGCGGCGGACCGCTGCGGCGGACTTGTGCCTGGGCTCGAGGGCCGCTTTGCGCTTGACCGCGGCCGGCACGTTATGCGCCGACGGGCCTAGCGCGTGGCGTAGTCGTTGGGGCGGCCGTAACGCGAGTCGTAGCTGCCGTTGTAGTTGCCACGGTAGTTACCATCGGGCGGTCCGTACGCTGCCGGACGGGGCGCGTAGTAACCGGGGTTCGACGCGTAGCGGTTACTGTCGGAGCCATACATACCTTGAGGCGGCGCGTTGTTACCGGAGTGCCCGGCGTATCCACCGTTCTGCGGTCCGGTCGCGGCCGGTGCCGGCGTGTAGCGACCGGGATTCGGCGCGTAGTTCGCGTTGGGCGACCCGTACGGTGCGGGACGGGGCGCGTAGTGGCCGCCGTTCGGTGGAAAATGACCGGGTGGGTAGTAACCGGCATTTGGCGCGTAGGCGGTGTGCCCGCGATAGCCGCCGTAGAAAGCGGGACGCGGCGCATAGTAACGCGCCGGCGGCGCGTAGTAGTACGGCGCCACGGGCGGCGAACCGTAATACGCAACCGCGGGGGCAGCGTAATAGGCTGGCGGCGCCGCTACCGTCGGCGGCCCATAACCTTCCGCCGGAGCGTAATTGTCTTGCGCGAGGGGCGCTGCGCCATAGTCGGCGGGCGGAGCGTAGCCGGATGCCGGCGGGTAGTAGGCCGGCGCGGGCGGAGCGTAGGGTGGGTAGTAGCCCGGCGCGCGCGCAGCGGCATCGATGATCGCCAACGGCAACGTCAGGATCGCGGCGGCTGTGCCGACCACGGCGGCGGCGAGTCCGACGATGGGGTAGAACGGATTGCCGTAATAGTGTCGGCCGCCCCCGTTCGCGACCGCCGACGAAACGGGCGCGGACGCAAGAACCACCGCCAGCACGCCTACCGCTGCCGCTTTGAATTTGGTCATGGCCTGGCTCCTTTGGGTGGATCGCAACTCACATGCGCGCATATGCCGCACAAGCGCGGCCACATCGTATATCCGACCGCCAACAGCTTAGCACCGCGAATAACGCAACGCAACCGTACCGTTCCACGAGAAAGTAGGGTCAGACTCGACTTTTCGATCGCGGACGACGGCGTCAGCACTTACGATCCCGAAAAGTCGAGTCTGACCCTACTTTTCCCTACTTTTCACAGCCCTCGCCCGTGGTACCGAACTCGATCGGCGTCTTCGAGTAGAAGAGCTTGATTTTTTCCCCGTTCAATTTCGCAAATAGCCGATCGGCTTCCTCGGCGGTCACCGCCATGACGACTTCCAGCGGCTGGTCGGCGAGTTCGATGAAATGCACGGAATGGATGCGCCGGTGGTGGCCATAGCCTTCGGCAGCGGACAGCAGCGTCGCCCCGCCGATGCCCATCGCACGCGCCTCCTCCACCAGCCAATGCGCGAGCGACTTGCCGTGATGCCGGCGATCTTGCTGCGTGAAGAACGTCAACTGAAAGCCGTCCATCGGGTCCTCCCGCTCCATCGCGTTCCGTCGACCCGCGCAAACGGGGCATCGCGCGCGAGGCCGCCAATTCCCAATCCCATTGCCTGAACATATTATCGGCCCGCCATCGACCACAAAACAACCGAAGACCGAAATGGCGATCGCCGATACTCATGCGTGGTTCACATGGGCCGTGCTTTCGGCCTGCTTCGCGGCGCCGACCGCGATCTTCGCCAAGATCGGACTCGAGGGCATCGATTCGGATTTTACGACGCTGCTGCGCACCGAGATTATCCTGGTCGTGCTCGCGGGGTTCGTTGCCGATGCGTGGAAGTGGAGCAATCCGACCGGGCTGCGTCCGAAGACCGCGCTGTTTCTGGTTCTGTCAGGACTCGCCGCCGGCGCAGCGAGCCGGTCGCGCGTTTACCCAATCATCGACCTTGATCGGTGATTCGGCACGAACCGACCGGGCCGGAAATCGGCAGCGTCGCAAGACTGCTTGCTCCACCGCGCTACTGCGCCGGCGGCGCTTTTTCTTCGCGCCGGACCGGCGGAAAGAACACGCGCTTCCAGAGATACATCGCGGCGAGCGCGCAGAGAACCGCGCCGAGTCCGAACGCGGCGCGGCCGATCCAGTCCCCGCCGCCTCCCGCGAGACTGAGGCCGCCGCCCGAGCCGCTCGAGCTGAAATGTCGCTCGCCCGGAGCGAAACCGATCCAGCCGAAGACCGCGACGAAGCCGGTGACGATCAGCGCACCGACCAGATCGTGCCCGCGCGACGGCTCCGAACGCATGCCGACCGCGATGCCGGCGAAGACGAAGATCGCGCCGATGACGCCGATGATCCAGTGCGGCACGCCCGGTGCGGGCGCGATGTCGATCCAACGCAGCCCGCCGCCGACGAACACGCTGCCGCCGGCAATGAACGCGATGGCGAGCAGCCTCCGCTGGCGCGGCGGGAGATCACCTAACGGGCGAGGCTTGTCACCGTCGGTACCGCTCATATCTTCTGCGCCCGTCCTTCCCAGAACGGCGCGCGCATGGCTCGCTTCAGCGTCTTGCCTGCCGCATTGCGGGGGAACTCATCCATCACGATGACGCGCTCGACGCGCTGATATTTGGCGGCGACCCGTGCATTGATCCAGTCCTTCAGCTCGTCGGCGCCCACGCAGTCCTTCTCGCGCAGCACGACGGCGACCACCACCGCGGTGTGGCGCGGCCGGTAGCGCGCGTGACGTGCGGGCAGAGAGCCCAGCACGAGACTGTTGACGGCGATCGGCGATTCCATGGCCCCTCCGGTTGACGATTGCCCGTTGTCCGTTGCCAGCACTCAGTTGCCAGCACTCAGTTGCCTATAGGCGATCGCTGCGATCGGCGAGCGAAAATCCGGGCCACGCGATGTCATCCGATTTCGCCAGCGCCAGCACCTTGAACAGCTCCCCCATTTCGGCCGGCGAAAGCAGCCGTTGCACGCCCGCCGCCGCCTTGATGTACGCGGTCGATTCCGGCGCGCCCGTCGCCGCGAGCGCCTCGAGAATCCCGCAACTCATCAGGAACGGCGCCTGCGCGGCGAAGCCGGCGACCGTCAGCCCCGCCCGCTCGCCCGCAGCGGCGATGGCCGTGAAATCGACGTGCGCGGTGATGTCGGTGAGGCCCGGCCACGCGAACGGGTCGTCGTGCGCCCGATGCCGATAGTGGCACATCAGCGTTCCCTCGCTGCGTTGCGGATGGTAGTACTCCCTCGCGGGAAAGCCGTAATCGATGAACAACGCGGCGCCGGCGCGCAAGCG
>JAAFGU010000481.1 GCA_010365205.1 Aromatoleum sp.
CGCCGCTGCCGTGGTTGTTGCGGCGCCTGCCCGGCCGCCTCGCGCGCGACCGCCTGCTCAAGGCCGCCGCCGAACCGCGTGCGCGCCGCTACGCGACGATCCCCAACATCTACGAATCGCTGTTGCGGAGCGAATATTTCACGGCCGCGTTCAACGCGCGTGCCACGGCGCGCATCGCCGATTCCGCGGAAAAGCTCTACGCCGACTGCGATTCACCCTCCTACCTCGACCATCTGCTCGACATCGACGCCCGCCTTTGGCTCCCGGACGACCTCCTCGCCAAAGTCGACCGCGCGACGATGGCGTATTCGCTCGAGGCGAGGGTGCCCTACCTCGATCACGATTTCTATGGCTGGTGCGCGCGCCTCGATCCCGGTTTGAAGATCGACGGCCGCGCGCGCAAAGTGGTCCTCAAACGGCTCGCCGAACGCTACCTTCCGCGCGATATCGTCCATCGGCCGAAGCAGGGGTTCATGATGCCGCTGGAAAAATGGCTGGCCGGGGAGTTGAAGGACGACCTCGCGCAAGCGCTGGGGCCGCAGGGGCTTCAGCGGCGCGGACTGGTCCGCCCCGATGCGATCGCGCGGCTCCTCTCCGAGCACCGGTCGGGCCGCAAGAACCACGCGATGCGGCTGTGGGTGCTGCTGATCCTCGAGCGCTGGTTCGCGCGCTACGAACCCGGCTTCGCGCTCTGACGCGATGCGGCCGCTGTCGATCGTGCACACCGAGAATTCCTGCGGCTGGGGCGGGCAGGAGATCCGCATCCTGGCCGAGGCGCGCGGCCTGATCGATCGCGGCCATCGGGTGACGCTGGTGACTCCGGCCGAAGCCCCGATCGCGCTGGCCGCCGAGCGGATCGGCATCCCGGTGGTTCGCCTCGACATCCGCAGGAAGCGCCTGCCGGGTCTCGTGGCGCTGCGCCGCTGGCTCGCCGCGAACCGCGGCACGATCGACGTCGTCAACACGCACAGCTCGACCGACAGCTGGCTTTCCGCGCTCGCCTGCGCAACGCTTGCCGACGCGCCGCCAATCGTGCGCACCCGACACGTGTCGACGACGGTTCATGACCGGCCCGCGACGCGCTGGCTGTACCGACGGGCCACCGCGCACATCGTCACCACCGGCGAGGCGCTGCGCCGCCAGCTCGCCGGCGCGATCGGCATTCCGCTCGAGCACATGACGTCGGTGCCGACCGGCATCGACCTTGCGCACTTCGTGCCGGGCGATCCGGTCGCCGCGCGCGCGCGGCTCGGACTGCCGGAGAAACCCGCCCTCGGCATCGTCGCGACGCTGCGCGACTGGAAGGGCCACATGTACCTGTTCGAGGCGATCGCGCGCGACCGCGCCGGTTGGGGCCCGTGGCAGCTCGTCGTCGTCGGCGACGGTCCGTACCGCGACCGGCTGGACTCCCGCCTCGCCGCGTTGAGACTGGCCGACGTCGTCCGCTTCGCCGGGCAGCAGGACGATGTCGCGCCGTGGCTGCAGGCTTTTGATCTGTTCACGCTGCCTTCGTACGGCGAGGAAGGCGTGCCGCAGGCGATCATGCAGGCGATGGCGTGCGGACTTCCCGTCGTGTCCACCCCGGTCGGGGCGATCGCCGAGGCCGTGGACGCCGGCGTAACGGGGCTGAT
>JAAFGU010000051.1 GCA_010365205.1 Aromatoleum sp.
GAGTAGCGACGGTGCAATCGCGGCGAGCGGCGACACGGGGGAGGCGCGGCGGCGACCGTCGCGCGAGGGTGTCGGTTTGGCGCCGCTACCGATGCGCCGACAGCGCCTCGACGCCGATGCCCCGGCGCGCGAGTTCGGCGATGGCCTGGGTGCGTGAATTCACGTGCAGCGCCCTCAGGATTGCGCTGACGTGCACTTTCACCGTACCTTCGGACAGGTGGAGGTCGCGGCAGATCAGCTTGTTCGGTTTGCCTTGGGCCAGCAGGCGCAGCACATCAGATTGCCGGGCGGTAAGGCCCAGCGCGTCGGCATCGATGTGCGCACCGTCGCCAAGCGGACCGGTGTCGAGGTTTCCGGCGACACAGCGCTCGCCCGCGAGGATGTGCTGCAGCGCGTCGAGCAGCACCGCCGCATTTGCGGTTTTGGGGATGAAACCCCGCGCGCCGGCGGTCAGCGCCGCGTTGACCGTGCCGACATCATGAGTTGCCGACAGCACGACGACAGGAACGCCGGGATAGTCGAGCATCAGGTCGGCGAGCAAATCCATGCCGCGCATGCCGGGCAGCGCGAGGTCGAGCAGCACGAGGCCGACGTCGGGTTCGTTGTCGAGGATGCGGTTGGCGGAATCGCGGTCCGCGGCCGTGCGCACGGCGATGCCGTCACCCAGATGGGGCAGCAACTCCGCCAACGCGTCCAGGATCAACGGGTGATCGTCGATCACGAGTATTTTCACAGGCTCCTCCCCGAGAACCGGATGGCGGCGGGCGATTGCCTGCCGTCGGGGACAAGCTATAACCCCGCCGCGACCGCGGCGGTACCTGTCAGGCGCGACAGGTCGGACCTTCCACACAGGCGCGTCGTTGGAGCTGTAGCGCCGATGGCGCCGCGTGTCGCGCGCGGGAGCCCTGTCTTCCGGCGCCGCGCGGCGTGCCCCTGAGGTGGCGGTTCGAACCGAGCGCAGACGCGTCGGCGACTCGGCGGCCGGCCTCCTCGATCAGCCGCTGCCGGATTTCGCGGCCGCTGCTTCCTGCTCGGCCAGTTCGCGGCGTAGCGTGCGCAGCCGGGTCTCGACCACCGACGACTGGAAGAAGTCGCCGTCGGTCGCCTTCGACGCCAGCTCCAGTTGAGTGACGGCGCCACGCAGATCGCCGGCCCATGCGTAGTACTCGCCCTGATGCCGGTGTTGCAGCATCTGCTTGCCGAGCGTCGCATACGCCTTCGCGGCGATCCGGTGCAACGGGCCGTTGTCGGGAAAGCGCACCATCTGCGCCTCGAGGAATGCGACGGCGTCGACCGTCCGGTTGGCGTTGAGCAGCGCGTCCGGATAGTCATAGACCAGTTGCATTTTGTTCGGGTAGCGGGCGAGTGCGGCCTCAAAACGGCGTATCGCGGCGTCGAGGTCGCCCGCGTCCATCAGCACGTGGCCGGCCATCGCCTCGATCATCGGGTGGGGCGGGGCGATCCTTTCCAGCGTCGCCAGTTCCGCCTTGGCCCGGTTGTAGTCCTTCGCACGCAGCAGCGATGCGACGAGCCCGTAACGCACGGCGACGACGTTGTTGTACTTGCGCTCGGCCAGCGCATTGTCGAAGAACTGCACCGCTTCCCGGTCGGTGCCCGCGTAGCTTCGCAGCAGCGCGCGGACCATGTGGAAGTCGAGCGAGTCGATGACCTGGCGATACGGCCGTCCCTGCGCGCGCGCCTGGGCTTCTGCGATGCGCTCGTGGGTGATCGGGTGCGTGCGCAGGTACGACGGGGCGCTGCTGTCGGCAAACCGCGTCGCGCGCTGCAGGCGCTCGAAGAACGTCGCCATCGCGCCCGGCTCCAAGCCGGCGGCGTCGAGGCGCGCGAACCCGATGCGGTCGGCCTCGTACTCGTTCTCGCGCGTGTAGTTGAGCTGGGTCTGCATGGACAGCGCCTGTGCGCCGGCCATCGCGGCCGAAGCGATCTGGCCTCCCGAAGAACCGCCGGCGCGCGCCGCGACGATGGCGACCAGCAGCGCGGCGAGCGACAGCAGCATAGTCCGCTGTTGACCCGCCGCCGAACGCGTCAGGTGGTGCTGCGTGACGTGCGTGATTTCGTGCGCCAGCACCGACGCGAGTTCCGACTCGGTCTGGGCAAGCAGGATGAGGCCCGAATTGACGCCCACGAATCCGCCCGGCAGCGCGAATGCGTTGATACCCGGGTCGGCGACCGCGAAGAACTCGAAATCCGACTTGCCGTCGTTGACCGCGGCGACGAGCCGTTGGCCGAGGTCGTTCAGGTAGTCATTCACCTCCGGGTCGTCGAGGTACGCGCCGGACGCGCGGATCTGCCGCACGACCGACTCGCCGAGCTTGCGTTCCTGCGCCGGCGACAGCAGCGACTGCGACTCGTCGCCCAGATCAGGCAGACCCTGCGCGTGGGCAGCGCCGATCCAGGGCGTTACGGAGACGAGCGGCTGCACGGCGAGCACGGCGGCGAGGACGGCGGCGATGGCGCGGCCATAGGGTCGGCGTCCCGGCCGGCGCCGCGGTCGGCATTGGGATCGGAGTCGGCGTTCGGACGGAAATGACGGCATCAAAAGGGTCGGGGAAACCGGAATGGCTGATGCTAAGATGCGCGGCGTTGACCGAAGTTCACGCGAAGGAGTTGGCGTTGGCGCGCGCTGCCGCTTCGAAGACCCCTGCCGGGAAAGTGAAACGCGCTTCCCGCGCGCGCGCGCCTTCGCCCGCGGCCGCGGCGCTCGAGCCGCATTTTACCCATTTCGACGCGGCCGGGCGGGCACATATGGTCGACGTCGCCGCCAAGGACGTAACCAGACGTGTCGCGCGCGCCGGCGGGCGAATCGTAATGAAGCCCGCGACGCTGGCGCTGATCGGGGCCGGCTCGGCGAAAAAGGGCGACGTGCTGGGCGTCGCGCGGATCGCGGCGATCCAGGCGGCGAAACGGACGTCGGATCTGATCCCGCTTTGTCACCCGCTGGCGCTGACGCGGGTCGCCGTGACGTTCGCGGCCGAACCCGCCGCCAGCGCGATCGCCATCGAGGTGACCGCCGAAACGCTGGGGCAGACCGGCGTCGAGATGGAAGCGTTGACCGCGGCCGCGGTCGGTCTCCTGACGATTTACGACATGTGCAAGGCCGCCGACCGCGGGATGCGAATCGAGAGCGTGCGCCTGCTCGAGAAATCCGGCGGCAAGTCCGGGCGCTACGTCGCCGGATAGCGCGAGTCGTTGCCGCCTCTGCCGATCATGCGCCGCGGTCGGCGGTCACCTCCGGCGTCACGCGGCCCTGGAGACAAGGGCGCCTGCGGCGCGTCGGTCACCAGTTCCACAGCGTCCCGTCTTCGAGCCGGTTGACCGGCAGCGCGCTCGGCCTGTACGGATAGCGTGCCGCGAGTTCTTCGTCGATCGTCACGCCGTGGCCCGGCGCCTCGCCCGGCTGCAGATAGCCGTCGGCGTACGTGTACGCGTGGGGGAATACCTCGTCGGTCTGTGTCGTGTGCCGCATGTATTCCTGAATGCCGAAGTTCGGAACGGACAGGTCGAAGTGCAGCGCCGCGCCCATGCACACGGGCGACATGTCGGTTGCGCCATGGCAGCCCGTGCGCACGTGGTGGAGATCGGCGAGGCTCGCGATGCGCCGCAGATGCGTGATCCCGCCGGCGTGGACGACGGCGGTGCGGATGTAGTCGATCAGACCTTCCTGGATCAGCGTGCGGCAGTCGTGGATCGTGTTGAACACCTCGCCGATCGCGATCGGGGTCACCGTATGCTGCCGGATCCAGCGCAGCGCCTCCTGGTTCTCGGCCGGCGTCGGGTCCTCCAGCCAGAACAGCCGGTACGGCTCGAGCGATTTGCCCAGCCGCGCGGCCTCGATCGGCGTCAGCCGGTGGTGGACGTCGTGCAGGATGTGCTTTTCGAAACCGAACTTCGCGCGGATCGCATCGAACAGCTTCGGCACGTGGTCGAGGTATTTCGGCGTCGACCACGTGCTCTCGGTCGGAATCGCGGCGTCGGCCGGTTCGTAGAACAGCTTGTCCTTCGTGACGCCGTAGATCGACGCGATGCCCGGAACGCCGCACTGTGCGCGAATCGCGAGGTAGCCCATGTCGATGAAGCGCGCGACTTCGTCCAGCGTCTCCGCGATGTCGGCGCCGTTGGCATGGCCGTAGCACATGACGCCGGTGCGGCAGCGGCCGCCAAGGAGCTGATAGAGCGGCATGTTGGCCGCCTTCGCCTTGATGTCCCAAAGCGCCACGTCGACGGCCGATGTCGCTGCCATCGTGATCGGCCCTCGCCGCCAGTACGCGCCGCGGTAGAGGTACTGCCAGGTATCCTCGATGGCGTGGGCGTCGCGGCCGATCAGCGTCGGGATCACGTGGTCCTGGAGGTAGGAAACGACGGCGAGTTCACGCCCGTTGACCGTCGCGTCGCCGAGGCCGATGAGACCCTCATCGGTCTCGATCTTCAGCGTGACGAAGTTGCGGCCAGGGCAGGTGACGATGACGCGGGCGGCGGTAATTTTCACGGTCGGTATCGACTGGCAATCGGAGGAGTGAATCAGCGGCGAACCGCGACGGGGACGCGCCGGCGCGACGACTCCAGCAGCGCGTCGATCAGGTAATGGACTTTCAGTGCCGCGCGGCCGCTGTTGACCGGCGCGCGGCGCGCATCGAGTGCGTCGAGGAACTCGGTGAGCACCGCGCAATGCGCGTCGTGGGCGAAGGCCATCGGATCGGCGCCGCCGCCGGTGGCGGCGAGTTCGCCGCCGCTCTCCCGGCGGCCGTCGGCGTAGTGGAGGTCGAGCTTGCTCGCGACGAGCAGCGCGGTGCCGCGCGTCCCGACGATTTCGATTCGCTCCGGAAATCCGGGGTAACTCGCCGTCGTCGCATCGAGCGCGCCAAGGGCGCCGTTAGCGAAGCGCAATGCGCCGGCGACGGTGTCCTCCGTCTCCATTCGGTGGACGGCCGAGGTGCCGGCGAACGCCGCGACTTCGGCCACTTGCGGCGCCAGGCTGAGGAAGAGGTCGAGGGTGTGAATCGCCTGCGTGAGCAACACGCCTCCACCATCACGCTCCAGCGTGCCGCGA
Organism: Aromatoleum sp.; assembly: GCA_010365205.1. Taxonomy (GTDB): domain Bacteria; phylum Pseudomonadota; class Gammaproteobacteria; order Burkholderiales; family Casimicrobiaceae; genus CAIWHR01. Next base: position 5,069 of record JAAFGU010000051.1, read on the forward strand.
CCGGGTTCGTCGTAGTAAGTCTGCGGGCGCCACCAGCGCACCGCCACCGACGCCGACGCGAATTCACCCAGCGCGCCGCTGGCCAGCGTCGCCGCCAGTGCACGCGCCGCCGGCCGGAACCGGTGCTGGAATACAACCGCGAGCGTCACCCCCGCGCGTTCGCAGGCGATCACGGCGGCTTCCGCGCGGGCGGTCTCGGCCTCGATCGGTTTTTCGAGCAGGATGTGCTTGCCGGCGGCGGCGAGGCGTTCGACGAGCGGCAGATGCGTGCGCGGCGGCGTCAGCACCAGCGCCGCATCGATGGTCGGATCGGCGATCATGGCGTCGAGATCACCGGTGGTCGGCAGGGAAAATCTCTCGGCAAAAGCGATGCGCCGCGCTTCGGTGGGGCTGTACACGCCGGCTACTTCGACGCGGTCGGCGAGGTCGAGAAGGCTCTCCACGTGAGGCTTGACCGCCATGCCGGCGCCGATGACGGCGATGCGATGCTTGCTCATCCAATCCTCCTGCGGCTGCTTGGGGCGTCGGTACCCGCTGCCTGTTCTTTGGCCGCTGCGTTTGGTCCGGTGGTTGGACCACTTGACCGAAGTATAGCACCGGCGTAGAGTGGTCGCACATTGCACCGGTGCCGACCGAGCCGCCGGGCGATCGTCCGGCGCCGACGGCGCCGACGGCAGATGAACGCAGGAGGGGCGCGTGCCGTTGCAGACTGTTGAGCCGATGCGGCTGTACCGGCAAATCGCCGGCCAGATCGCGACGCTGATCGGCAACGGCGAATTTACCGCCGGCTCCCGACTGCCTCCCGAGCGCGAACTGGCGACCCTGCTCGGCGTTTCGCGCACGTCCGTCCGCGAAGCCATCATCGCACTCGAGATCGCCGGTCGCGTCGAGGTGCGCGTGGGGACCGGCATTTTCGTCACCAGGCCCGGCGCCCGGCGCAAGCCGGAACCGGGCGCGACGTCGGAACGCGACGATGGCCCCGGCCCGTTCGAACTGCTCGCCGCGCGGTCGCTGATCGAAGGCGAGATCGCCGCGCTGGCGGCGCGCAACGCGACGGCGAAGGGCGTCCTGGCGCTGCGCGAAACCATTGCGCGAATGCGTGTCCATGCCGACGATTTTCTGCGGCGCGATGCCGCCGATCGCGACTTCCACGTCCTGGTGGCCGAAGTCACCGGCAATGGCGCGCTGCCTTCCACGGTCGGCCATCTGTGGGACCAGCGGCATGGCGACCTGTGGGCGAAGATCGAAGAGCATTTCCATACGCCCGCGCTGCGCGCAAAGACACTGATCGATCACGAGGCCATCGTCGCGGCAATCGAGGCGCGCGATGCCGACGCCGCTCGCGCCTCGATGCACAGGCATCTGCAGCGCGTCGCGCACGAGTTCAAGCGCCGCATCGACGAGGAACCGCCGCACAAGCCGGCGGCGGCGGGGAAAGGCAAGAAAATCATCGCCACTCGCGGCACGATGCGGCCGCCGTCGTAAGATCGAACGGTATCGGAGGCCGATCGAACAACCGGCATCCGAACGTAACGTCATAGCAACGCGTACCCAGACCACGGTCCCAAGGAGGAAAGCCATGAAGAACCATCCCGTTGCAACCCGAGCCCTTCGCCGCAGCTTTTTGCGCGCCGCCGCTGGTGCGGCTACCGCAGCGCTGTTCACCGTCGCCGTGCTGCCCGCGGCGCTAGCGCAGACACCGCCGATGCCGAAGAGCCCGGTGACCCTCAACATCGTCGACGTCGCCGGCAATCTGGCGTTGACGCAGGATGCGATCGACGTCTATGTGAAGAAGCATCCGGAATGGGTCTCCAAAGTCACGTACACCAAGGCGCCGGCCCCCGAATTGCCGGGAAAGCTGAAGGCGATGCAGGGCGCGGGGCGCAGCGACATCGACCTCGTGCTGACGGGGACGGATTTCCTGGCCGCCGGCATCGAGCAGGGCGTACTGATGAAGGTGCTGCCGGACAACGCGGCGAAGTTTCCCAATCTCATGACGAACTACCAGCCGCCCGCCGCCAAGATGCAGGAACTGGCGCACGACTACGGTGTGGCCGTGGTGTTCATGCCTGCCGGCCCACTGCTCGAATACAACCCGGACAAGGTCAAGCAGGTGCCGACCACGCCCGCCGAATTGCTGGCCTGGTGCAAGGCCAATCCGAACCGCCTGATTTACGCGCGGCCGGCCAACTCGGGTCCGGGGCGCACGTTCATCATGGGCCTGCCCTACATCCTCGGCGACAAGAATCCGAAGGACCCGGTGAACGGCTGGGAGAAGACCTGGGCCTATCTCAAGGAGCTCAACAGCTGCATCGAGTATTACCCGACGGGGACCGGCGCCGTGATGAAGGAACTCGGCGAAGGGTCGCGCGACATGACGATCACGATGACCGGCTGGGACATCAATCCCCGCGTGCTCGGCATCGTGCCGAAGAATTTCAAAGTGGCGCCGTTCAAGGGCATGACGTGGGTCAACGACGCGCACTACATGACGATCCCCAAAGGCGTCGCGCCGGAAAAGGTCGCCGCGGTGCTGGATCTCATGGCGTATCTGCTGACGCCGGAAGCGCAGGCCTACACCTACGACAAGGGCTATTTCTACCCGGGGCCGGCCGTGAAAAACGTGCCGCTGTCGATGGCCCCGAAGGAAAGCCAGGACGCGATCAAGGAGTACGGCCGCCCGGAATACGAGGGTTGGCTGGCGCAGTTTCCGCACACCCAATCGCTGGAACCCAAGGCGCAGGTCGAGGCCTTCAGGATCTGGGATCAGCAAGTCGGCGCGCAAAAAACCAAGTGACGCATTCGCGCCGGCGCAGGGGCCGCTCTGGTACGCTGCCCCTCGCAACGTTTGCGTCATCCTGAGTAACGAAGCGACAAGGGATCTGCCCTTCCCCGGGGCAAAGACAAAAAGCAGATCCCTCGCTTCGCTCGGGCTGACACTCCTCGGTGGCGCCATCCAATGGATCACGATTTCAACGAGTTGAGGTTGGACGGCGTCACCCGCCGCTTCGCCGGGGCGGGCGGACTCGCATTTGCCGCATTGAACGAATTGACGCTGACGATCCAGCGTGGCGAGTTCATCGCGCTGCTCGGGCCCTCGGGTTGCGGCAAGTCGACGGCGCTGAACTGCATTGCCGGACTGATGCAGCTTTCCGGCGGCAGCATCTGGCTGGACTCGACGCGCATCGACACGCTGCCCCCCGAAAAGCGCGGCTTCGGCATGGTGTTCCAGAATTACGCGTTGTTTCCGCACATGACGGTTGCCAGGAATATCGGCTTCGGTCTCAAGATGCGCGGCCTGTCGGACGCTAATGTCGCGCCCCGCGTCGCCCACGCGCTCCAACTCGTGCAGCTGACCGGGCAGGAGCACAAGCTGCCCGGTCAGTTGTCGGGAGGGCAGCAGCAGCGGGTCGCGATCGCCCGCGCCATCGTAATCGAGCCACCGCTGGTGCTGATGGACGAGCCGCTATCGAATCTCGACGCCAAGCTGCGGATCGAGACACGCGCCGAAATCCGGCGCATCCACAAGGAACTCGGACGCTCGACGATCTACGTCACGCACGACCAGGACGAAGCGCTGTCGCTGGCCGACCGCATCGTCGTGATGAAGGACGGCGTTGTGCAGCAGATCGCCGCGCCGCACGACGTCTACGCGCAGCCCGCAAACTTGCACGTCGCGCGTTTCATGGGCTATCGCAACGTCGTCGAAGTGGCGATCGAGCGCGAGAGCGGTGAACGCGTGACGGTGAGCGGGCCGGACATTTGCCTCACCGGCGTGCGCAAGCAGCCGCTGGCGGACGGCCGTGCCTGCATCGCCATGCGGCCCGAGGAATTCACGCTGGGCGCGGACCCCGGCGGTTCCAACACCATTTCCGGGCGCGTCGACAACGTCGAATACTGCGGGCGTGACTCGCTGATCGACGTCGTCACGGCGTCCGGTACGCGGCTCTACGTGCGGGCGAACGGTGCGCCGCAAGCGGGGGACACGGTGTACGTGCACATTCCGGTCGAGCGCACGCTCGTGTATCCGCATGAATAGCGCGATGACAGCGCCGGAAGCGCCGCGCGCGGCTTTCGATCGCGTATTGCTTCTGGTCGTGCCGGCCGCGGCGTTCATGCTGCTGTTGTTCATCTACCCGTTCCTGTACGGACTTGCGCTGTCGTTCAATCCGAAGGAGGGCGGCGCGCTCGCGAACTACGCGCACTTCTTCACGACCGATAACCTCTGGCCGACGATCTGGACGACGCTGCGGCTTGCGCTTCCGGCCACGCTGATCAACGTCGGTCTGGCGTTGCCGATCGCGTTCAAGATGCGCGTGAAATCACCGTACCAGCGCTGGGCCACGACGATCCTGGTGATCCCGATCACGCTGGGCACGGTGTTGATCGCGGAAGGCATGCTGACCTACTTCGGACCCAAGGGATGGCTGGCGCAGTTCCTGCAGTTCTTCCACCTGTACGAGGGCTCGATCCGGCTCACGCACAATTACTGGGGCGTACTCATCTCCCTGGTGATCTCCGGATTTCCCTTCGCGTTCCTGCTGATCCTGTCGTATATCACCGGCATCGATCCGGTGCTGGCGCGCGCGGCCTCGACCCTCGGCGCCGATCCGCGATCGCAGTTCCGGCACATCTACCTGCCGCTGCTCGCCCCCGGTCTTGCGATGTGTTTCTGCCTTGCGTTCGTGCAGGCGTTCTCGGTATTTCCTTCGGCCGTGCTGCTGGGTTCCCCCGCCGGGCCCACGCGCGTCATTTCGATCGCCGCGTACGAAGCGGCATTCGAGCAATACGACTATTCGATGGCCTCCGCGATTGCGATGATCATGGGTTTCGTCCAGCTCGTCATCGTCGCCGCCGTGCTTGGCGCGCGCAGTCTGATGTATCGCGGTCCGGTGAGCGCAGGCAAGGGATGAGTGCATCCGTTGCCAACCGGGGCTCCCGCTGGCTCGACCGCGCATGGACCGGTTTGCTGTGGGGCCTGATGACGCTGTTTCTGGTCAACATCGGGCTGATGATCGCCGCGGTCGCTACGAATTCCTTCGCGAAACGCTGGCTCGGCACATGGCTGCCGGAAGGGTGGACCACCAGCTGGTACACGTCCGCATGGAAGGAATTCCAGCTCGACGCGATTCTGTGGGTTACGGTCCAGGTCGTGTTTGCGGTGGTCTTCCTCGCGCTCTTGATCGGCGTTCCCGCCGCCTACACCCTCGCGCGCCGCAACTTTCCGGGCAAGCGGCTCCTGATGCTGCTGTTTCTGTTGCCGCTGATGGTGCCTCCGATCACGTATGGCATTCCACTCGCCACGGTGCTCTACAAGGCCCAGCTTGCGGGCACGATTTACGGCGTCATCCTGGCCAACCTGATTCCGGCCGCTCCGTTCGTGATCCTCGTCATGACCCCGTTCATCGAACAGATCGATCCGAATCTGGAGTCCGCCGCACGCGTCTTCGGCGCCGGCACGGGCCGCATGTTCTGGCACATTCTCGTCCCGTTGCTCGGGCCTGGAATCCTCGCGGCATCACTACTCGTACTGGTGCGCACGATCGCGCTGTTCGAGCTCACGTTCCTGACGGCGGGCCCGGACTCGCAGACGCTCGTCGTGGCGCTCTATTACGCCGTTTTCGCCGCGGGTGTGCGAGCGCCGCAATCGGTGGATGCGATGGCCATGGTGTACATGGCGGTGACGCTCGCGTGGCTGCTGATCGCGCTGCGCTTCGTCAATCCGACCCAGCTCGTCAGCCGGGTCAAGGAGCATCCGCAACCGGCATGAAGATCGCAGGCGCGGGACCCATGACTCAGGAACGTGGGCTCCGCCGCGCGAAGTTCGTGAGCGAACCCTCGGTGGTGCATAGCGGCGCCGATGCGGACGCGCGGCAAACGAGAGGGTCGACCGTGGTCTTGGAGTCGCCATGCCGCTGCTGCTGAGTCTCGAAGCGCTGTCCGCGCTGCCGAGCACGGTCCACCGTCCCGCCTACGATGTCGGCGGCGTCGCGATCGGCATCGTCCACTTGGGACTCGGCGCATTCCACCGCGCGCATCAGGCGGTCTACACCGACGCGGTACTGGCGGGCGATCCGCGCTGGGGTATCTGCGGCGTCAGCCTGAAGACCCCGCGCGCGACGGCGACGCTCGCGGCCCAGGACGGGCTGTACAGCGTGTTGACGAAAAGCCGCGAGGCAACGTCGGTGCGGGTCATCGGGTCGCTGCGCGAGACGCTCTTCCTCGGCACGGACCGCGACCGTCTGATCGCGCGTATCGCCGACCCTGCGGTGGCGATCGTAACGCTGACAGTGACCGAAAAGGGATACTGCCACGATCCGGCGACCGGTCGCCTAA
>JAAFGU010000052.1 GCA_010365205.1 Aromatoleum sp.
CCCGTGCGCGGATCGACGCGGCCGTCGCCGCCGCGTTGCGTTGACCGCATGCGGCCGCACGCCGCGGCGCGCGTGACCGGCGAACACGCCAGGCTTCCCGACAGGGAGCCCGCGCTGCGGGTCATGCCGATGCCGGCCGACGTCAACCAGAACGGCGACATCTTCGGCGGCTGGATCATGGCGCAGGTCGACATCGCCGGCAGTATCCCGGCGTCGAGGCGCGCCCGCGGCCGGATTGCAACCGTCGGGGTCAATTCATTCGCGTTCAAACAGCCTGTCCTGATTGGTGACCTGGTGAGCTTTTACGCCGAGATCGCTCGCGTCGGCCGGACGTCGATCACCGTCAACGTGGAAGTCTATGCGCAGCGCAACCCGGGCGAGGAAGTCACGGTGAAGGTGACCGAGGCAACGCTGACCTACGTTGCGGTCGGCGAGGACCGCCGGCCGCGGGAAATCCCGCCAGTCTGAGGTACCGACGTCGGGTCCGTGACCGGGATACAACAGGTTCCCTTGATCCCGGTCAATCGGGCGTTTCCGAGGCCGCGGCACGCATGCTGACGGTGTATATTTCCCGATTGAAGCCGGAACCGATACCGGCCCCGAGAACCGACGTTGCCACCACCGAGCGCGGGGGTCCCGTAAGTGTGGATGAGAATCCCCGCGTCAACCCAGGAGAGACCATCATGACCACCCCATTCCGTCGCACCCGGATCGCCGCCGCGGTCGCCGGCCTCGCATGCGCGTTCGGCGCCGGCGAGGCCTTCGGCGCGGCTTTCGCACTGGCCGAACAGAATGCAAGCGGCCTCGGGCACGCATACGCCGGGGGCGCCGCGGCAGCCGAGGACGTCAGCACGATCTTCTACAACCCGGCAGGCCTGGTGCGTCTGCAGAAAATGGAGGTCGTCGTCGCGGGCAACCTCATTTGCCCGAGCGCCAAATTCCAGGACAACGGTTCGCAACCGGCGGCCTTCCAGAAATTGGGTGGAACCGGGGGCGACGCCGGCTCGTGCGCGCCGGTACCGAATATGTACCTCGGCATTCCGTTCACCGACAAGTGGTCGTTCGGCCTCGGAATCAACGCGCCGTTTGGGCTCAAGACGGAGTACGACTCCGACTGGCTCGGGCGATTCCAGGCGATCAAGTCGAAGGTCGAAACCATCAACGTCAATCCTGCGCTGTCGTGGGAGCCGACCAAGAACCTCACCGTGGGTGGAGGCGTCAGCTGGCAGAAACTCAAGGCGGACCTTACCAAGAACGCCAATTATGCCGCGGCATTTGCCCAGGGTGTCGGCGGCCTCGTCGCTGCCGGGCAGCTTCCGGCCGCCGCCGCGCCGACGGTCATCGGCGCCGCTGCGGGCCTGCAGTCGTTCGTCAAGGTCACGGGGGAGGACGACAGCTGGGGCTGGAACGTCGGCATCCTGTGGCAAGCGACCCCGCAGACCCGGATCGGCGCGGCCTATCGCTCGCCGATCAAGTATGAGGTCACCGGCAATGTGGAATTCACCAACCCGACAGCGGCGAATCTCGGGCCGCTGCCGCCGACGCTGGCGCCCGTCGGTGCCGCAATCGTCGGCGGATTGAATGCGAACCCGGCGCTCGCAAACGGGGGCGTGAACCTGTCGGTCAAGCTGCCCGAAACGGCCAACCTCTCGATCTACAGCGAGATCAACAAGCAGTGGGATCTGATGGCGGATCTGCAGTACACCGGCTGGAGCAGCATTAAGAACCTGACGATCAATCGCAACTCGGGCGTGCTGCTGTCGAATTTGCCCTGGAATTTCAAGAACACGTGGCGCATATCGGGCGGCGCGAACTATCACTACAGCGATAAGTGGGTATTCCGCGGCGGAATCGCCTACGATCAGAGCCCATCGAACGACACGGACCGGGAACCCCGATTGCCGGACAACAACCGGACGTGGCTGGCGCTGGGCGCGCATTACAACTGGACCCCGAACTGGGAGTTCGACGTCGCGTATGCCTACATTTTCGTGCAGGACCCCAGCCTGAACCAGAACGGCGGAAGCGCCGCTGCCAATGGGTTGGTCAAGGGTTCATACAACAGCAGCGTGAACATATTCGGCGCGCAGATGAAGTACGTATTCAAGTAGCCGGGAAGCGACGTTCGCCACGGCACGCCGCAGGGTCCGCCCCTGCGGCGTGATGTTTTGCACGACCCGCGCCGCTTCTGCGCGCGAGCCCGACGCTTCGGCGTCTCCAGCCCTCCGCCTTACATGGCCTCCACACCCCGTTTCCTCGTCCGCAAGGCGGCCATTCTTGGCGCCGGCGTGATGGGCGCGCAGATCGCCGCCCACCTCGCCAACGCCAACGTGCCCGTCGTCCTGTTCGACCTTCCGGCGAAGGAGGGCGACCCGAACGGCATCGTCAACAAGGCGCTGGAAGGGTTGAAGAAGCTCGAGCCCTCGCCGCTCACGACCAAGGACCGGGTCGCCTATATCGACGCCGCCAATTACGATCGCGACCTCGCGCAGCTCGCCGGCTGCGATCTCGTCATCGAGGCGATCGCCGAGCGGATGGACTGGAAACGCGATCTGTACGCGAAGGTCGGTCCGCATCTCGCGCCGGGAGCGATCGTCGCGTCGAACACGTCGGGACTTTCGATCAACGCGCTGGCCGAAGCGCTGCCCGCCGCGGTCCGGCCGCGGTTTTGCGGCATTCACTTTTTCAATCCGCCGCGCTACATGCATCTGGTCGAGCTCATCGCCCAGAAAGACACCGACCCGAAGCTCCTCGACCAGCTCGAGACCTTCGTGGTCACGACGCTCGGCAAGGGTGTGGTCCGGGCGAAGGACACGCCGAACTTCATCGCCAACCGCGTCGGGATCTTTTCGGTACTCGCGACGATGGCTCATACGGAGGCTTACGGCCTGTCTTTCGACGTCGTCGACGCCCTGACCGGACCGGCGATCGGACGGGCGAAAAGCGCCACCTACCGGACCTGTGACGTCGTCGGGCTCGACACGATGGCGCATGTCATCAAGACCATGCAGGACACGCTCTCGGACGACCCGTGGCACGCGCTGTACGCCACGCCACCGGTGCTGGCGGCGCTGATCGCGCAGGGCGCGCTCGGTCAGAAGACCAAGGCCGGATTTTTTCGCAAGGTCGGCAAGGACATCCAGGTGCTCGACCCGGTGGCGCGGGACTACCGGAAGGCCGACGGTGTCGTCGATCCGTCCGTCGCCGAACTCCTCGCGCTGAAAAATCCGGGGGAGAAGTTCGCAAGGCTGCGCGCGCATCCGCATCCGCATGCGCAGTTTCTGTGGGCCATTTTTCGTGACCTGTTCCACTATGCGGCGTTTCATCTCGCGGCCATCGCCGACAACGCGCGCGACGTCGATCTCGCGCTGCGCTGGGGATTCGGCTGGGCGATGGGACCGTTCGAGATCTGGCAGGCGGCGGGCTGGAAGGAGATCGCGGGCTGGGTGGCCGAGGACATCGCCGCCGGCAAGGCGCTCGCGAACGTGCCGCTGCCGGCGTGGGTGACGCAGGGGCCGGCCGCGACGGGTGTGCATACGCCGCAGGGCGCGTACAGCGCCAGCGGCAACAGCTTCGGCGCCCGCTCGGCGCTTCCGGTCTACCGGCGCCAGTACTTTCCCGATCCGGTGCTGGGCGAGAAGTGGCCCGCGGGCACGACGATCCTGGAAACTCCGGCGGTGCGCATGTGGCACCTCGGAAACGACATCGCCATCGTCTCGTTCAAATCGAAGGCGAATACGATAGGCGAGGATGTGCTCGACGGCATTCTTGCCTCGATCGAGCGCGCCGAGCGCGAGTGCGCTGGCCTCGTGCTGTGGCAGACCAAAGAGCCGTTCTCACTGGGCGCGAACCTCGCCTCGCTCGAACCCGCGCTCGCGGCAGGTCGATGGGACGTGATCGAGGCGGTAGTCGCGAAGTTCCAGCAGACCTCGCAGCGCCTGAAGTACAGCCTGATTCCGACGGTGGCCGCGGTGCGCGGAATGGCACTCGGCGGATCCTGCGAATTCATCATGCACTGCGACCGCACGGTGGCCGCGCTCGAGTCCTACATCGGTCTGGTCGAGGTCGGCGTCGGCCTGCTGCCGGGCGGCGGCGGCTGCAAGGAATTCGCGGTGCGGGCGCCGCAGGAGGTCGCGCGAGGCGCGGCCGGTGGCCAGGCGGACCAGTTTCCGTTTCTGCGCACCTATTTCCAGACGATCGCGACGGCGCGGGTCGCCAAGAGCGCAAGCGAGGCGAAGGAGATCGGTTACCTGCGGCCCTCGGACGTTGTCGTCTTCAATCCGCACGAGCTGCTCCATGTCGCGCAGGTCGAAGCGCGCGCGCTGGCCGACGCCGGTTACAGGCCGCCGGTGGCCGCGCGCAACGTCCCGGTTGCCGGCAGGACCGGCATCGCAACGCTCGAGATGCTTCTCGTCAACATGCGCGACGGGGGCTACATTTCGCCGTACGATTTCGAGATCGGGCTCCGCGTCGCGCGTGTGCTGTGTGGCGGCGAGGTCGACGCCGGCAGTCAGGTCGACGAGAAATGGCTGCTCGACCTCGAACGGGCGGAATTCATGGCGCTGCTGCACAACGCGAAGACGCAGGAGCGGATCGCGCATACGCTGAAGACCGGCAAGCCGCTCCGGAACTGACCGGAAGAACCGCCATGGCCAAGCAAATGCAGGACGCCTACATCGTCGCCGCCACGCGTACGCCGGTGGGCAAGGCCCCGCGCGGCGCGCTGAAATCGACACGCCCGGATTCGCTGCTCGCATTCGTGCTGAAGAGCGTGCTGCTGCAGCTGCCGCAGCTCGACGCCGGCCGTATCGAGGACGTCATCGTCGGTTGCGCGATGCCCGAATACGAGCAGGGGATGAACGTCGCGCGGATTGGCGTCCTGCTGGCCGGACTGCCGGATACGGTCGCCGGCATGACCGTCAACCGCTTCTGTTCGTCGAGCCTCAATGCCGTGTCGATTGCCGCCGACCGCATCCGCAGCGGCGAGGCCGACATCATGATCGCCGGGGGCACCGAGAGCATGAGCATGATCCCGATGCTCGGCCGGCTGTCGATCAACGCGGAGGTCTTCGCGCGCGATGAGAACATCGGCATCGCCTACGGAATGGGCCTGACCGCCGAGCGGGTCGCCGAGCGCTGGAAAGTGTCGCGCGAAGAGCAGGACGCGTTCGCCGCCGATTCTCATCGAAAAGCGCTCGGCGCGCAGGCGGCGGGCGAATTTTCCGGCGAAATTTCGCCCTATCCCGTGCGCGAGAACGTGCCGGACCTGGCGTCGGGCCAAGTGATGGTGAAGGCGCGAAATTTCGACCGCGACGAAGGTCCCCGCGCGGGCACCACGGTAGAAGGACTGGCGAAGCTGAAGCCCGTGTTCGCCGCGAGGGGGTCGGTCACCGCGGGCAACAGTTCGCAGATGTCCGACGGCGCCGGAGCGGCGATCCTGGTCAGTGAAAGGGTGCTGAAGGAACTCGATCTCGCGCCGCTCGCGCGCTGGATCGGTTTCGCCGTCGGCGGCGTCGCGCCCGAGATCATGGGCGTGGGCCCGATTGCCGCGATCCCGAAAGTGCTGCAGCGGACCGGCATCAAGCAGGACGAGATCGACTGGATCGAGTTGAACGAAGCGTTCGCGGCGCAAAGCATTGCCGTGATCCGCGAGCTTTCGATCGACCCGGCCAAGGTCAATCCACTGGGCGGCGCGATTGCGCTCGGTCACCCGCTCGGAGCGACCGGCGCTATTCGCACCGCGACGATCGTTCACGGCTTGCGCCGGCGCAAACAGAAATACGGGATGGTGACGATGTGCATCGGCACCGGCATGGGCGCGGCCGGCATCTTCGAAGCCGTCTAGCTCGCGAGAACGGGCCGCATGCTGCGTTGCGCCTTACTCGCGATCCTCATGTACCCCGAGGTACATTCCGGTCGCTCGCTGCGGGGCGCCTTGCCTGCGGCCCGTTTCGCGGCTATCCGGCCTCGAAGATAACGCTTCGGCCTCACCCCAAACCGGAGGATTCGCCATGTTTCACAAGCTTTTTCTCGCGCTATTCGCGTTGCTCGCTGCTGCTTCTGCACTCGCCGCCGACGTCGGTGGCGTCAAGCTCGATGACAAGATCTCGGTCGGCGGGCAGGATCTCGTGCTGAACGGTGCGGGCATCCGTACGCGGTTCATGCTCAAGGTCTACGTGGCGAGCCTGTACGTCCCGGCGAAGGCGGCGGACTTGCCCGGCGTCCTCGCCCAGAGCCCGCGCCGGATCCAGATGAATCTGTTGCGCAACCTCTCGGCCGACCAGCTCGTCGATGCGCTCAACGACGGGTTGAAAGACAACAACAGCGAGGCGGAAATGGCGGCCGTGAAGCCGCAGGCGGATCAGATGACCTCGATCATGAAGAGCTTCGGCGAGGTCAAGGAAGGCAATGTCGTGACGCTCGACTTCGTGGAGGGGGCCACCAAGATCGGCTTCGACGGCGCCGCAAAAGGCTCGATCCCCGGGGAGGCCTTCAACAAGGCGCTTGCCAAAGTCTGGCTTGGCGACAAACCCGTTCAGGCCGATCTCAAGAAGGCGTTGCTCGGCGGCTGACCTTCCCGCCCCTTCGCGGCGCGGTTTCGCTGCGCGGAGACCGGGTAGGGACCTTCGCCACGCGCCACGCCCTTAGATGCCCGATTTCTGGCCTTCCTGCGGCTATCGGCTGCTGACCGTCGGTGCCGACGGCCGGCTCACGCTGACCGAGGCCTTCCTTCGCGCATCGCTGCTGCGGCCCGAGCTCGCGCCGATCCCGGAGTCCTGCGCGATGGAGCTCGCGCTGCACGACAAGCTGGTGGCGGCGCCGCGGGCCACCGTGACCGACGCCGAGGTCGGGGGCATCACCGACGCCGACGCCCGCGACAACTACGCCATCTGGCTGCGGTTTCGGCAACGCCTCACCGCCGCGCCGTCGCTCGAGGCGGCTTATATCGCGCTGTTCCGCGACGGCGTGGACGTGCCGCCGCTTTTCGTCCATCAGCTGTCGCAGATCCTGCTCCGGCACGTGCTCGGCGCCGGCGCCGACCCGTTGCAGGCGCGCGCCGCGGAAATGCTCTTCCTCACCCAGAAGATCGCGGTGTTGGAGGACGGCGCGGTGATGGCAGCCGACGAAACGGCGGTCGACCTGTACGCGACGACCGGCGGTTTCGGCAGTCTCGGCGAGCTGCTGCAACAGAACCGAACGCCTCCGCGCATGGTCGAACTCGACGTGCTCGATGAAGACAACGCCACCATGTACTGGGACCGCGACGAGCGGCACGACCTGGCGGTCAGCCTGAATCGCGGCCGCGCGGCGCTGGACGCGCTGTGCCGCGTGCTCGAACGCTGGATCGGGCATTTCCACTGCGTCGACGTGTCGATTCGGCCGCAGCGCGAAATCGATGACCAGCGCTGGGTATGGCACGTCGGTCTGGACGCCGAGGCGAGCGCGCTGCTCAACGATCTGTACAATCGCGCCGAAGTCGACGACGAGCGGATGGGGCGGCTGTTGTGCCTGTTCGAGCTCACGTTTGCCAACCCGGCGGATATGCGTCCCGCGGTTGCCGGCCGGCCCGTCTATCTCGCGATGGCGATGGACCGCGATTCGCGGCTCAAGCTGAAGCCGCAAAATCTTTTGCTCAACTTGCCGCTCGCGCGGCTCCAATGATTCCCATCATCAGAAAGCTTGTCATGCCAATTTGTTCGATCCGCCCCCCTCTCCTGGCCCTCGCCTTGATGGCGTTTGCGGCGCCGGCGCTGGCTGCCCACACAACAGGTCAACCACCGGGGACGCCGCCTGCCGGCACCCTGTCCAAGGACGCCGCGGGCGCCGACGCCAAGGCGGCCGATGTCAAGGCCGCCCCTGCCAAATCGAAGGACGCGAAGCCGAAAGACGCCAAGTCCGGCGACGGGGCAGCCGCGGCCGCGAAGAAGGCCGAGCCGGGACTGCTCGCTCCTTTCGCATGGCTGGAGGGCTGCTGGCACGGAGCGGTCAACGAGCGCGACTACGTCGAGCATTGGTTGCCGTTGCGGGGCAATCTGATGCTCGGGGTCAGCCAGACCGTTCGCGGCGACAAGACGCAGGACTACGAATATTTGCGCATCGAATCGCGTCCGGAAGGTATCTTTTACGTCGACCAGCCATCGGGACAGAAGGCCAAGGAAGCCGCATTCAAGTTCGTCGATCGCAAGGCGGACACCACCGACGGCCGCAGTGACGAGGTCTACACGTTCGCGGGTCCTGGCGAGGAATTTCCGCAGAAGATCGTCTACCGGCGCGGGTCCGAGGGCTGGCTGTATCCCTCGGTCGAGGGCAAGCTCAAGGGTGCCGACCACAAGGTGATCTACCCGATGCGGCGGGTCGACTGCCAGAGCGGCGAGTTCATCCGCAAATAGCATGGATCCGCGGCCATCACCGCTGCCCGGGTTCGAGAAGATGCTCGCGGAGGGCCGGGACGGCGCGCTGCTGCGATTCTCCCTCGGCAACGAGTACCTGAAGGCCGGCGATGCCGCGCGCGCCGCCGAACACCTCGCCCGGGCCGTAGCGTTCGACCCGAAATACACGGCCGCCTGGAAACTCTACGGCAAGGCGCTCGACGCCGGGGGCCGCGCTACCGACGCGCTCGCCGTCTATCGTCAGGGAATCGCGGTCGCGCATGGCCGCGGCGACAAGCAGGCGGAAAAGGAAATGCAGGTTTTCGCCCGGAGGATCGAACGCGGGTTGATGGGCTGACCGGTTGCGCGGAGCCGGTTGTACCGAGCGGCGCCGATCCTCCCCGAGACCTCCGCGTCCGCTACGCGGCCGGGGCCCCTGTTCCCCGGCTAACGCCGCGATTCGCAAGTGCATCGGCGCGCTCATTGCCGGGGTGGTCGTTGTGACCTTTGACCCAGTGCCAGCGAATATCGTGCTGCGCAGCGATTGCATCGAGTTCGCGCCACAGTTCCGCGTTCTTGACCGGCTTGCGGTCGGAGGTTTTCCAGCCGTTTCGCTTCCAGCCGTGGATCCAGGTCTCGATCCCGTTCTTCACGTACTGCGAGTCGGTGTACAGCTCGACGGCGCAGTCGCGCGTGAGCGATTCCAGCGCGCGGATGACCGCGGTCAGTTCCATCCGGTTGTTGGTGGTGGCCGGGTCGCCGCCAAAGAGCTCCTTCTCGCGCCCGCCCCAGACCAGAAGCGCGCCCCAGCCGCCCGGTCCCGGATTGCCCTTGCACGCGCCGTCCGTGTAGATCGTGACCTTGCCGGTCATTCGATGGACTCGCGCACCTGCCGGGGCGCGGCGGCAAGTCCGCGCTTGCGGCTCTCCCATGCCGGCGTGATCACCCGCATCCCCAGCACTTTCTTGGTCGCGCGCAAATAGTAGATGCCGCCGGCGATCGGCCACCAGCGATCGCCCGCCGCATCGAAGAAGCCGAAGCGGGTGCGCCATTTCTCGTTCGTCAGCGGCGGCACATACGCGTCGAGCCCGCCGCCGGTGACCTCGAATCCGAGCAGCGCGAGCCAGTCCTTCAGCCGGTACAGCGCGATGAAATTGCCGTTCCAGGGCGGGTGCTGTCCGCGGCCAAAGTAGCGCTTGGCGCCGAACAGACTGAACGGATTGAAGCCGCAGATCAACAGCTGCCCCTCGGGCCGCACGGCGCGGTAGGCCTCGCGCAGGAGTTGGTGCGGATCGTCGGTAAACTCGAGCCCGTGCGGCAGAACCACGAGGTCGAGCGAACTCTCGGGAAACGGCAGCCAGTGGGGGTCGGCAAGCACCTGCGCCGGCGCCGCGTAGTCGACGGTCCAGCGCGCGGCAATCCGGCTCTGCGCGAGGAACGGGCATTCCGACAATCCGATCTGGATTGCATGGAACCCGAAGATGTCGGCGACGGTTCGGTCGAACCAGGTCTGCTCGCGCGCGAGCAGGTAGCGTCCGAGCGGCGTCCGAAACCATTCGGTCAGTGTCGTTGACACGTCGATCGGCGCTCCGGAAGATGCGTTCATGCCGGCGATTATCCCCATCCCCGCCTTCAGCGACAACTACATCTGGCTAGTCCGGGAGGGACGCGACGCGGCCGTCGTCGACCCCGGCGACGCGGCGCCGGTGCTGGATTTTCTCGCGCGCGAGGGCCTGACCCTCACTGCGATCCTCAACACGCATCATCACGGCGATCACGTCGGCGGCAATGTAGCCTTGCTCGAGCGGTTCGCGGTTCCGGTCTTCGGGCCCGCGCGCGAAGTGATCCCCGGCCGCACCCAAGCGTTGGTAGAAGGCGATTCGTTCACCGTTCCCGGCATCGGCTGCACCTTGTCCGTTCTCGACATACCGGGGCATACGGCGGGCCACATTGCCTACGTCGGCGAAGTGGGCGGTGAATCCGTCGCTTTCGTCGGCGATACGCTGTTCGCCGGCGGTTGTGGCCGGCTGTTCGAGGGAACGCCCGCCCAGATGACGGTGTCACTCGCCAAGCTCGCGGCGCTGCCCCCGGCGACCCGCGTCTACTGCGGGCACGAATACACGCTGGCGAACCTTCGCTTCGCCGCCGCGGTCGAACCGGACAGTCCGGCGTTGCGCGAGCGGATCGCGCGCGAGCAGAGGAAGC
>JAAFGU010000053.1 GCA_010365205.1 Aromatoleum sp.
GGCTGCCCGCACTCGCACCGGTCACGCTGCCGGCGGCGTTCGCGCTCGCCGCGCGCGGATTTGCCCTGCCCCCCGAGCCCGCGCTGGTCGCCTATGTGTGGTCGTGGCTGGAGAACCAGACGATGGCGGCGATCAAGGTGGTGCCGCTGGGACAGGTTGCCGGCCAACGGCTGCTCGCCGCACTCGGCGCCAGGATTCCGGACGTGGTCGCCGTCGCGCAGCGCACCGCCGACAACGACGTCGCGTCGTTCGCGCCGGGATTGGCGCTCGCGTCCTGCCGTCACGAAACGCAGTACACGCGCCTTTTCCGTTCCTGAAGCGAGAGATCATGATCAGGCAACCCCTGCGCGTGGGCATCGGCGGTCCCGTCGGCTCCGGCAAGACCGCGCTGACGCTCTCACTCTGCCGCGCCCTGCGCGACCGCTACCAGATCGCGGTGGTCACCAACGACATCTACACCGAGGAGGACGCCCAGTTCCTGGTCCGCAACCAGGCGCTGTCTCCCGACCGGATCATCGGGGTCGAGACCGGTGGCTGTCCGCACACGGCGATTCGCGAGGATGCGTCGATCAACCTCGAGGCGGTCGAGCGGCTGGCGCAACGTTTCGGCAACCTCGACATCGTGTTCATCGAAAGCGGCGGCGACAATCTCGCGGCGACGTTCTCGCCCGAACTGTCCGACCTGACGCTGTATGTGATCGACGTCGCGGCCGGCGACAAGATTCCGCGCAAGGGCGGACCCGGCATCACGCGCTCCGACCTGCTCGTCATCAACAAGATCGATCTGGCGCCTATGGTCGGCGCATCGCTGGCCGTAATGGACGAAGACAGCCGCAGAATGCGCGGCGAGCGGCCCTTCGTCTTCACCAATCTCAAGACCGGGCAGGGGCTGGACACCGTCGTCGCCTTCGTCATCGAACGCGGAATGGTCCGGCAAACGGCGACTCCCGCGCACGGCTGACGCGAAGCGAGTGCCGGTGCACGCGTCGGACGCAGCATCTGCAGAACCCGCGTATCCAAAGTGGTGCGTCACCTCGATACGGCGCACCACATTGGCGTGCGCTCAGCGAGTGGAACCCCGCGCATTCTCGCGGTCACGCCGGGCACGGGTCACAATCCTGATCGCAAACAATGCGTTATTCCGCCGCGAAACGCATGGCATGGATTGTGCGATGCACTAGCTCAGGATCGGGCGTCGAAGCTTGCGACCGACCTGCCGTCGCTCAATGGCTGGCATCGTCAATCTTTCGACAGGGGAAATCCATGCAACGCAGAATTTTCATCAAGCGGCTCGTGCTTTCTGCCGCACTCGCGACCGCCGGACTGACCGCGACCGTTCCGGTGCTCGGCGCCGACACGATCAAGGTCGGCATCCTGCATTCGCTGTCCGGCACGATGGCCATCAGCGAAACGGTGTTGAAGGACACGGCGCTGATGGCGATCGAGGAAATCAACGCCAAAGGCGGCGTGATGGGCAAGAAGCTCGAGGTCGTTGTCGTCGACCCGGCGTCGAACTGGCCGCTATTCGCCGAAAAGGCCCGCCAGTTGATCACGCAGGACAAGGTGGCCGTCGTCTTCGGCTGCTGGACCAGCGTGTCGCGCAAGTCGGTGCTGCCGGTATTCGAGGAGCTGAACGGTCTGCTGTTCTATCCGGTGCAGTACGAGGGTGAAGAGCTGTCGAAGAACGTCTTCTACACCGGCGCCGCGCCGAATCAGCAGGCGATTCCGGCGCTCGAGTACCTGATGAGCAAGGAAGGCGGCGGGGCCAAGCGCTTCGTGCTGCTCGGCACCGACTACGTGTATCCGCGCACGACGAACAAGATCCTGCGCGCCTTCCTCAAGTCGAAGGGCATCAAGGACAGCGACATCGACGAAAAGTACACGCCATTCGGCCACAGCGACTACCAGACCATCGTCGCCGACGTGAAGAAGTTTGCGGCGGGCGGCAAGACGGCGGTGATCTCGACGATCAACGGCGATTCGAACGTCCCGTTCTACAAGGAACTGGGCAACCAGGGCCTGAAGGCGACCGACGTCCCGGTCGTCGCATTCTCCGTCGGCGAGGAAGAGCTCCGCGGCGTCGACACCAAGCCGCTGGTCGGCCATCTCGCGGCGTGGAACTACTTCATGTCGCTGAAGAATCCGACCAACGACGTATTCAAGAAGGAATGGGCCGACTACGCGAAAGCGAAGAAGCTGCCCGGCGCCGACAAGCCGCTGACCAACGACCCGATGGAAGCCACCTACATCGGTATCCACATGTGGAAGCAGGCGGTGGAAAAGGCGAAGTCGACCGACACCGACAAGGTCGTTGCCGCGATGGCCGGGCAGACGTTCAAGGCGCCGTCGGGCTTCACCGCCAAGATGGACGAGAAAAACCACCATCTGCACAAGCCGGTGTTCATCGGTGAAGTTCAGGCCAACGGACAGTTCAACGTCGTGTGGAAGACGCCGGGCCCGGTCAGGGCCCAGCCGTGGAGCCCGTTCATCGAAGGCAACGACAAGAAAAAGGACGAACCGGAAAAGAAGTAATACGCGGTTGCCGCAAAACGGATCGGTGCGGACGGACCGTGATCCCCGTCCCCGCCGGTCCGCCTTCGTAGTTTCCCCTCCACACGGGCCATGCTCATGCGCGCCTTATCGATGCGTCGGGCCGTCGCGGCCGTGATTCTGGCGCTGACGACGCTGCTGCCGTGCCTCGCCGCGCGGGCGATGTCGCCCGAACTCATCCACGAGCTCGCATTCGGCGAGAACGACGCCAAGATCAAGGCGCTCGGCGCATTGGTCGCCGCCGACGATCCGAAGGCATTGCCGCTGCTGCAGGCGCTCGTCGACGGCGAGGTGCAGACGGCCGGCAACAGGCAGGTGCTGCTGGTCAAGGGTGACAATGCCACAGACGCCGTGACCGGCGCCGTGGTTGCTCCGCTGCCCGAGTCGCGCGACGACGTCGTCATCAACAATCGCGTCAGGCGGGAGATCGCCGGCGCCATTGCGGCGCTGAAACTAGCCGCCCCCGACCGCGCCGTGCGTCTCGCGGGGGTGAAGGCGCTGCAGGGCGGCGCCGACGAGGACATGTTGCCAGCGGTGAAGCACGCGCTGGCGAAGGAATCCGACGCCGAAATTCGCGGACTGCTCGAACTGACCCGGGCGACCATCCAGCTCGGCAGCTCCGACCGCGCGACGCGGATCGCCGCCATCCGCGCGCTGGCGGTGAGCAACGACGTCAGCACCAAAACGCTGTTGCTCGTTGTGCTCGGAAAAAAAGGCGACGCGTGGGCCGAACCCGACGGCGATATTCGCGCCGAGGCTGAAAAGTCGCTGCGATCGGTCGAAGGGCGTCTGTCGACCGGCGAGATGGTCGGCCGCGTATTCAGCGGTCTCTCGCTCGGCAGCGTTCTCCTGCTCGCCGCGCTCGGCCTCGCGATCACCTACGGGCTGATGGGCGTCATCAACATGGCGCACGGCGAGCTCATCATGGTCGGCGCGTATGCGACCTACTTCGTCCAGAACCTGTTTCGGAGCTACGCGCCCGCGGCGTTTGACTGGTACCTCGTCGCCGCGCTGCCCGCCGCGTTCGCGGCTTCGGCGCTCATCGGCATGGTCATGGAACGCACGGTGATCCGTTTCCTTTACGGGCGGCCGCTGGAAACGCTGCTCGCGACCTGGGGCATCAGCCTGATCCTTATCCAGGCGGTGCGGACGTTGTTCGGCGCGCAGAACGTGCAGGTCGAGAACCCGGTGTGGATGTCGGGTGGCATCACGGTGTTCGCGAATTCGGTGCTGCCCTACAGCCGGATCGTGATCATCGGTTTCGCCGCGGCGGTGCTGACGATGGTCTGGCTGCTGCTGACACGCACGCGGCTCGGTCTGTTCGTTCGCGGCGTCACGCAGAACCGGCAGATGGCGGCCGCGCTCGGCGTGCCTACGAGCCGTGTCGATACGTTCGCGTTCGGGTTGGGTTCCGGCATAGCCGGCCTCGCCGGTTGCGCGTTGTCGCAGCTCGGCAACGTCGGTCCGGACCTCGGCCAGAGCTACATTGTCGACTCGTTCATGGTCGTGGTGCTGGGCGGCGTCGGGCAGCTCGCCGGTACCGTCTACGCAGGGCTCGGCCTGGGCATCGCGAACAAGTTCCTGGAAGCCTGGTCCGGCGTGGTGCTGGCGAAGATCGCCGTACTCGTGTTCATCATCGTCTTCATCCAGAAGCGTCCGCAGGGTCTGTTCGCACTCAAGGGCCGCATGGCCGAGGGCTGATCGCCCGCCGGTCCGCGCCCGTGATGAACGCCACGATCCCCCTCCGGCTGCGAACCGCGCTCAACGCGCCGGTACATCCGGTGCTGACGCGGCGCGGGTGGATCGCGTTCATCGTTGCCGCGTACGTGCTGTTCGTGCTCGTCCCTTCCGCGCATCTGCTGCTGCCGGCCAATCATCCGATGCATCTGTCTGAATACTTCGTCACGCTGACCGGCAAGATCATGTGCTACGCGATCGTGGCGCTGGCGATGGACCTGATCTGGGGCTATGCCGGCATCCTGTCGCTGGGGCACGGGCTTTTTTTCGCGCTGGGCGGCTACGCGATGGGGATGTACCTGATGCGCTCGATCGGAGGCGAGGGCGTCTACCACAGCGATCTGCCCGACTTCATGGTCTTCCTCGACTGGAAGACGTATCCCTGGTACTGGAGTTTCACCGACCACTTCGCCTACGCGGCGGCGCTGGTCGTGCTGGTTCCGGGGGTGCTGGCGTTCGTCTTCGGTTACTTCGCGTTTCGCTCCCGGATCAAGGGCGTCTACTTCTCGATCATCACGCAGGCGCTGACCTACGCGTTCATGCTGCTGTTTTTCCGCAACGACACCGGGTTCGGCGGCAACAACGGCTTTACCGATTTCAAGCGCATCCTGGGCTTTCCGATCACCGCGCCAAGTACCCGCGTCGCACTGTTCGCAGCGACCGGCGTGGCCATGCTGGGCGCGCTGGTGTTGTGCCGCTGGATCGTCCAGTCGAAGGTCGGCCGCGTGCTGACCGCGATTCGCGACGCCGAGAGCCGCGTGATGTTCATCGGTTACAACCCGCTCTATTACAAGCTGGCGGTGTGGACATTGTCAGCGGTGCTGTGCGGGATCGCTGGCGCCCTTTACGTGCCGCAGGTCGGCATCATCAATCCCGGCGAAATGTCGCCGGCGAATTCGATCGAGATCGCGATCTGGGTCGCCGTGGGCGGCCGCGGCTCGCTGGTCGGCGCGATTCTGGGCGCATTCCTGGTCAACGGCGCGAAGAGCTGGTTCACGCAGGCGTTTCCGGAATTCTGGCTCTTCTTCCTTGGCTTGATATTCATCGTCGTCACGCTGTTCCTGCCGCGCGGCGTCGTCGGGCTGTTCTCGCGGAAACGGTCATGAGCGAGACGATGCACTCCGCCGTCGACACCGGGGTCGCCAACGCCGCGCAGATCGGGATGCGCCTGGCGGGGCCGGCGGTCGACACCACGCACGGACCGATCCTCTATCTCGAAGGCATCACGGTCAGCTTCGACGGCTTCCGCGCGCTCGACGATCTGTCGCTGACGATCGAAGACGGCGAATTGCGCTGCATTATCGGCCCGAACGGTGCGGGCAAGACGACGATGATGGACGTGATCACCGGCAAGACGCGTCCGGACGCCGGCACCGCGTTCTTCGGCCAGACGATCGATCTGTCGACGCTGACCGAAGCTGAGATCGCGCACGCGGGCATCGGCCGCAAGTTCCAGAAACCGACGGTGTTCGAACAACATTCGGTGTTCGAGAACCTCGAGCTCGCGATGAAGACGGACAAGCGCGTGCGCGGCACGCTCTCCGCGCGGTTCTCGAGCACC
Organism: Aromatoleum sp.; assembly: GCA_010365205.1. GTDB lineage: Bacteria > Pseudomonadota > Gammaproteobacteria > Burkholderiales > Casimicrobiaceae > CAIWHR01. The sequence goes on from JAAFGU010000053.1 coordinate 5,849, forward strand.
GATCTCGACCGCATCGCCGAAACGCTCGCGCTGATCCAGCTCGGCAATTCCGCAGACCGCGCCGCCGGCCTGCTCTCGCACGGGCAGAAGCAATGGCTGGAGATCGGAATGCTGCTGATGCAGGAGCCTCGGCTGCTGCTGCTCGACGAGCCGGTGGCGGGGATGACCGACGACGAGACGATGCGCACCGCGGAGCTCTGCCAGACGCTCGCCGGCCGGCATTCGGTGATCGTCGTCGAGCACGACATGGACTTCATCGCGAAGATCGCGCGCAAGGTCACCGTGCTGCACGAGGGCAGCGTGCTCGCCGAAGGGCCGATGGACGTCGTGCAGGCCGATCCCCGCGTCATCGAAGTCTACCTTGGTCGCTAAAGACGGATTCCACACCATGCTCGCCGTCAACGCGCTCAACCAGTACTACGGCGGCAGCCACACGCTGCGCGACGTCACGTTCGAGGCCCCGTCGGGCAGCGTCACGACGGTGCTTGGCCGCAACGGGGTCGGCAAGACGACGCTGCTGAAGTGCCTCGCCGGGCTGCTGCCCGTGCGCGGCGGCACGATCAGCTTCGACGGCCGCGACATCACGCGGCTGGCGCCGCACGAGCGCGCGCGGCTGGGTGTGGGCTATGTGCCGCAGGGCCGCGAAAACTTCCCGCGGCTCACCGTCGAGGAGAACCTGCGGCTGGGACTCGCGACGCGCCCGCGCGGTTCGCCGATTCCGGCGCGGATCTTCGAGATGTTCCCGGTGCTCGCCGACATGATGCAGCGGCGCGGCGGCGACCTTTCGGGCGGGCAGCAACAGCAGCTCGCCATCGGCCGCGCGCTGGCGATGGGACCGAAGCTGCTGGTGCTGGACGAGCCGACCGAAGGCATCCAGCCCTCGATCATCAAGGACATCGAGCGCGCGATCCGGCGGCTGGCGGCGGAGGGCGAGATGGCAATCCTGCTGGTCGAGCAATACTACGAATTCGCACGCAGCCTCGCCGACCGCTACGTCGTGCTGTCGCGCGGCGAAGTGATCAAGGCGGGAAAGGGGGCGGACATGGACGCCGACGGCGTCCGTGCCTGTCTCACGGTCTGACCGCCGCGCCAGCGACCCCCGGGGCTCGCACCCGTTCGCCGGTTCCCCTTGCCGTTGCCCGATCGTTGATTTCGGTCAATGCGGCCTGTAACGAGGTCTGTGACAATTCGTCTCGTTCGCGGGAGTACGTCCGCTTATCGGGAGTTGCCATGGCATCCGCCGCTGCTGCCGACCTCGTCCTCGACACCGCCCTGGTGAAGAAATACGACGGGTTCGGTCCTCGCTACACCTCGTATCCCACTGCCGATCGTTTCCATGCCGGCGTCACGGCCGAGCACTACGTGAACGCGCTCGGCGCGCGCAACCACGAGCGGCCGACGGCGCCGCTGTCGCTGTACGTGCACGTGCCGTTCTGCAACACCGTCTGCTACTACTGCGCATGCAACAAGGTCATCACCAAGGACCACGGGCGCTCCGCCAAGTACATCACGTACGTCGGCCGCGAGATCGAGATCGTCAGCGGCTTGATCGAGGGCGGCCCCAAGGTCGAGCAGCTGCACTGGGGCGGCGGCACGCCGACATTTCTCGCCCGCGAGGAGATGACGACGCTGATGGGGATGCTGCGCGGCGGCTTCGACTTCGCGCCGGATGCGGAAGTGTCGATCGAGGTCGACCCGCGCAAGGTCGGCGCCGATACGATCGCGTTCCTCGCCGGGCTCGGCTTCAACCGGATCTCGGTCGGCATCCAGGATTTCGACCCGATCGTTCAGCAGGCGGTGAACCGGATCCAGACCGAGGCCGAGACGATGACGGTGATCGACGCCGCGCGCGGCAGCGGCTTCGTGTCGGTGAACGCCGACCTGATCTACGGGCTGCCGAAGCAGTCGGTGGCCGGATTCGGGGCGACGCTCGACAAGGTGATCGCGATCGCGCCCGACCGCATTGCACTGTACAGCTACGCGCACGTCCCGCACCTGTTCAAGCCGCAGCGCCGGATCGACGTCGACGCGCTGCCCGCGCCCGAGACCAAGCTCGCGATTCTGGCGCTCGCGATCGAGAAGCTCGGCCTGGCCGGCTACGTCTACATCGGGATGGACCACTTCGCGAAGCCCGCCGACGAACTCGCCGTTGCGCAGATGCAGCGCAAGCTGCATCGTAATTTCCAGGGCTACTCGACGAAGCCCGACTGCGACATGCTGGCGTTCGGCATCTCGGCGATCGGCAAGGTCGGCGCCTCGTACATCGCCAACGTCAAGACGCTCGACGAGTACTACGAGCGGCTGGACGCGAACGCGCTGCCGGTGATGCGTGGCGTCGAATTGAACGCCGACGACCTGATCCGCCGCGACGTGATCCAAAAGCTGATGTGCAACTTCGAGCTGGATTTCGCGGCGTGCGGCGCGCAGTATGGCATCCCGTTCGCCGAGTATTTCGCGCCCGATCTCGCCTCGCTCGCGCCGCTCGCCACCGACGGCCTGGTCGAGCTGACCGACCGCGGCCTCGAGGTGACCATGCGCGGCCGGCTTCTCGTGCGCACCGTGGCGATGCACTTCGACCGCTACCTGCGCGAAGCGCAGCAACAGGCGCAGTACTCGCGCGTGATTTGACCTGACACCGGAACTGACACCGCCGCGGCCGATTCCGGCCGCGCCGAGACCCGCGGCCACCGGCAATCCGGACGCCGGGCGGGCGTTCGATTCCGCCCCCGTCGCGCCGTTCCTCTTCCCGTCGGCGCCGGATCCCGCCTCGCCCGGCTTCGTCGAGTCAACGTCCGTCGGTCGCCAGTCCGGGCTTGAGGTGTCGTCGACAAAAGACCCGCCCCGCGCCGCGGCGGCCCGCGCCCTCCCTCTGTGCCGGCGGCCCGGGAGACGCGCCGCGTCGGAGTTGTCGACGACAGTGCGTGGCGAATCGCCCGTTGCTCCGGCAACCACTGAGCGTTGTTTTCGTAATTGGGCGATCGCCCCGCGCGTGTCATGCAAGCGTCATGGGAGTTTGGCTATTGACAACCGCATCGACGAATGTCCAAATACCGACCTTTGAGCGATAACGATAAGTATTTCCATTACGGGCAGCCCGCCCGCAGCGTATTCGTCGAGAGTTGAGGCAGCTCCGCGCGACAGGGAACCCGGACAAGCGCCGGCGCTCTCGCGAACCGATCTTCACGAGACCGGGTACGAACAAAAGCGCCCTTTTTTTCGGGCGCATCAAGAAAAGAGGTCGGGGGTGAAGACGCACTACTTCTCATGGGGCCGTGTGGCCCCCCTTGTCGCCGGTGTTCTCGTGTCCCTCGCGCCGGCCCTCGCGGCGCCTCCGTCCGTTGGCCCGAACGTCAACATGGTCTCCGGGACCCGATGGCCCGAAGGCGATCCGTTCCTCACCAAGCAGAACGAGCCGTCGATTGCGGTGTCGTCGCGGAATTCGCGGCACCTGCTCGCGGGCGCCAACGACTATCGGCTGGTCCCGGTCGAAATCGCCGAGCAGCTCGCCGATCCTGAAGCCTGGATCCAGATCTACAAGTCCGTCGACGGCGGCGCGTCGTGGCGCTCGACTCCTCTCGGCGGCTGCCCGATCAACATCCCGGAGTGCAACGACAGCACGGGGCTCACGGCCGCGCTGCGCGCGAAGAATCCCAATTTCGGCGCGGACCCGACGGTCCGGCCGGGACCCTACGGCTCGTTCTTCCTCTCCGGCACGCGCGACAACTCCGGCAACGGCGTCGTCGCCGTCCAGCGCTTCGTCGACAAGAACAACGATGTGCAGCGCGCGACCGATGTGCGTAGCTGCACGGCCGGTTCGCCCGGCTGCGCGCCGGTGTACAGCCCGGGCACGTGCACCGGACCGGGCACAGGCTGCACTCTCATGGGGTACGTCAAGGTCAAGTCCGCCGAGGATCCGATCCTGCCAGACGTGCTCAACATCATCGACGTCGGCACCCCGGGTCAGTCCAAGGACAAGCCGTGGCTCGCGGCCGACGTCGGCCGGCGCAGCTGGAACGGCAGCAAGACCTGCGAGCTGCTGTCCTGGACCAAGAGTCGACCCGGCATCGTCACGAATGCCGCCGAGACGGTCGGCGCGTTCAACGTCTATGTCTCCTACGCCAATTTCACCGGCAAAAGCGGCAAGCCGGACATTTTTGTGGCGGTCTCGAGCGACTGCGGCACGACTTTCGGCAAGCCGATCAAGCTGAGCACCGGCAATTCGAAGAACCAGGGCACGAGCAGTGCCATCGATCCTCTGACCGGCACCGTCTACATCGTCTGGCGCAATTTCTTCATACCCGCCACCAGCACGACCCCTGCCGTTCCTGATGCGATCATGGTGAGCAAGTCCACGAACGGCGGCGTGTCGTGGAGCACCCCGATAGCTGTCAAGTCGGGGTTCAATCCGTACGACCAGGGCGCGACGGGCGTGTCGTTCCGCACGCTCGACTTCCCGAGCGTGGCCGTGTCGGTCGACAAGAACGGCGTGAGTCGCGTGCACGTCGCGTGGTCGCAGCGCAATGTGGCGCCGGCGTTGACGGCACCTTACGCATGTCCGGACCCGAACCCCGCCAACTGCGATGCGCGGATCGTCGTGGCGACGTCGCTCACGGGGGGCAATACGTGGTCTGCCCCGAAAGTGGTCGACGGCAATGTGGCGGATCCCAATAATCCGGCAAACTCGAGCGGCCGCGGCCACCAGGTGCAGACGTCGCTTACGTTCGCCGCCGGCAAGCTGCTTGCCACGTGGCTCGACCAGCGGCAGGACCACACGGAAGGCGTGCTGCAATGCCCGTCCGGCCAAACGTGCACGAACGTGAGCCAGCTGGTCGAGGTGCGCCGCGCCGCCAGGAACTCCAATCTCGATACGAACTGCCACATCGACGTCTCGAAACCGCCGCTGTCGACGCTCCCGCAAGCGCAAAAGGATGCGCTCGACCACTGCAACCACCCGGATGCCGTCTGGACCACCTTCATCACGGACGGCTCGCCGGGACTCGTCAGGCGGCACACGCTCGACGCCTACACCGCGATGGCCGATCCCGCGGACGCACCCATGTTCGCGTCGAGCCGCGTCTCCCAGTACACGTTCGGCAACACCGCGCAGACCACGCGGAGCACTTACGAGATCGTGCAGAAGGAGGTCAGTCCGCCGAACCTGCCGATGTTCTCGAACGGGAAGTCTGCGTTCATCGGCGACTACATCGACTCGGCGGGCCAGATCATCGTGGCGACCGGCGACGTGGCGCAGCCGTACAAGTTCAACGCCGGCGTCAGCACGAACGGGGCGTTCGTCACCGGCGGCTTCGCGCCCGCGTTTCACGTCGTGTTCACCGACAACCGCGACGTCATTCCTCCGCTCAGCGGGGACTGGACGACGCCGACCTGCCTCACGACGGCCTTCACGAAGGACGTGAACGGCAACATCACCGGCGTGAGTACTGGCGCGACCTGCGGCGCCGGCTACGCCGGCAACCGCAACCAGAACGTCTACACGGCGGCCATCGCCGAGAACTCGGTGGCGTTCGCCGGCGCGAACTCGAAGCTGCTCGACGCGACTACGCCGCGCGGATACGTCGTCACGGTGCGCAACCTGGGCGACACCGGGCGGTGGTACGGGCTTACGCTGCCCACGCAGCCCGCGGGCGGGAAGGCGTCGTTCGACGTCAACGCCCTGTCGGGCGCCCCGGTCACGACCGCCTCAGTCTTCGTCCAGCCACGATCGGCATCGGCGCGCACGGTATGGGCGAAGTCGAGCGTCGCGAACGCAAAGATACCGGTGCAGGTGGCGAGCACGAACGGCTCGCCCTCCTTCGCAGCGAACGGCGCCTTGCTGAACCCGGACGGAGCCTTCACCACGCAGGTGCTGCTCAATCCGGACGCGAACGCGCCGCTGGTGAGCAACGGCGACGGCACCGGCCCGCTGACCGACACCGCCGTCGACAACGTCGGCAACGTCGTGCTGTCCAATGCAGTCCTGACCAACAACGCGCTCTCCAACAACGCACTGACCAACAACGCGCTCTCCAACAACGCACTGACCAACGCCGTCCTGTCGAACGTCATGCTGTCCAATGCGGTGCTCTCCAACCTGGACCCGGCGAACGCGGCGCTGTCGGACAACGTCCTCACCAACAACGCGCTGTCCAACGTCGTGCTGTCGAACAACGCGCTGACCAACAACGCGCTGTCCAACGCGGTCCTGTCGAACGTCGTGCTGTCGAACAATGCGCTCAATGCCGCGCTGACCAACCTCGACCCGGCGAACGTGGCGCTTTCCAACGCGGTGCTGTCGAACAACGCGCTGACCAACGTGGTCCTGTCGAACCTCGACCCGAACAACGCGCTGTCCAACGCGATGCTGACCAACAACGCGCTGACCAACGCGGTGCTGTCCAACGTCGTGCTGTCGAACAACGCGCTGTCCAACAATGCGCTGTCGAACAATGTGCTGTCGAACAACGCGCTGTCCAACGCCCCACTGGGCGACGGCGCGAACGGCGGCGATCCTGAGGCGCTGTCGACGATCGAGACCGGCGCGGCCGAGATCGCGAAGAACGCATTCCAGAGCGGCGATCTCGCGAACAGCAACTTCAAGGAGACGACGTTCACGATCCGCAACCGCGGCAACATCGACACGACGCTCGCCATCAAGCTGATGCTGCGCGACGCCGTATGCAACGCTGCCCACGTCTGCACGCCGCCCGTCGACGGGAGCGGCAACCCGCTCTATAAGCTGCAGCTCGTGCTGCGCAAGGTCTCGATGGTGCCGGTCGCGATCCCGCCGACCGGACCCGCGGTGTCCACCGGACGGTCCATCCGCATCGGGCTCACGCAATTGAACACCGAAGTGTCGAACGTCTCCGACCTGCCGCTGATCGATCCGAACGACCCGACCTTCGGGAAGTTCCTGCCTGACGACCCGAACGCGGCGATGCTCTCGCTCGCCGCCGGCGAGTACGCGTACGCGACGATCCGCGCGATCGGCGTCGGCAGCAACACGCCGCCCGACCCGGCCGAACTGCTGCGCTGGGGCGTCAAGGCCGTGGCGACCAACGCGACCAACGCGAACGGCCCGCTCGTCATCCGCACGCTCAACTTCACGTCGCCGTTCGTCGCGCTCGACACCGCGACGACAACATTCAATGCGTTCGGCGGCAAGGCGCCCATCGCCGGGTCGGCCGTCTGCACGGACAGCGTCGGCAACACGGTGCTGAACGGCATTGGCGCGCCGGCGTCCGGTCTCGGCGCGCTCGGCAACTCCTACGTCGACACCGCGGCGCAGACGCTCTACGGGCCGAAGACGTCGAGTGGCTGGCCTGCCGGCACGCCGCTGGTCGCCAACGGTCCCAACGGGCCGCAGGCAAGCGTGCCGTGCCCGCCGGGCGCGATCGCGATGGGCGCGTTCACGACCGACGCGTCGTTCAACAGCGCGGCCACCGTGACGTTCACGCCGAAGTACTGGGGCGACTTCTACATGCTGGCAAACGTTGCCGACGCGAGCGCTCCGCCGCAGACGGATCGCCAGGTCATCAAGGTGACGGTGCTGCCTCGGCCGCCCGTGCTCACCTATACCGGGTTCCCGGCGACGCTCACGTACAACACCGGGAAGAACCTGCGTCCGCTCGTTTCCAGCGACTCGAAGACCGGCGCGGGCGTCGCACAGGCCATCGTGTTCGGCGCGAGCGGGTCGTGCCACATGGCAGCCGACGGCGACAATCTCGTCGTCGACCGCGCGACCATACCGCCGGGCGGAGCGGCGGATTGCATCGTGACCGTCCACCAGAACGGCAACGAGATTTACGCACCGGTCACGCAGACGAAGGCCATCTACATCGACCGCGCGTCGCAGACGATCGCCGTCAGCACGCTGCCGGTCGACAATCAGCTCACATTCGGCAACGCGCCGACGACGGTCGTCGCCGCGGTGTCGAGCCCGACGGCGCCGCCGTCCGGCCTGGCGGTGACGTACTCTTCGGTCACGCCCTCGATCTGCACGACGAGCGGCACGTCCGGCGTCGTGACCATCGCTGGTGCCGGAACCTGCCAGCTGCAAGCCGACCAGGGCGGCAACGCGAACTACTATCCGGCCCCGACGCTGACGCCACCGAGCTTCGTTATCAAGAAAGCGGACCAGAACATCGCATTTCCGAAACCCGCGGACATGACGTTCGGCAACTCCCCGGCGACGCTGACCGCCACGAGCTCCAGTCCGACCGCGGTGCCCTCGGGCATCCCGATCCTGTTCGCTTCGACGACGCCGTCCGTTTGCACGGTGAGCGGCAACGCCGCGACGATCGTCACTGCCGGCACCTGCGTGGTTACCGCCAACCAGACGGGTAACGCGAACTACAATCCCGCGCCGCAGGTCACGCAGAGCTTCGTGATCAGCAAGGCCGATCAGGCGATCACGTTCGGCGCCGCGCCTTTGGGCGTGACGTTCGGCGATCCGCCGGTCACGGTCAGCGCAACGAGCGCGACGGTACCGCCACCGTCCGGCACGAAAGCCCCGCAGTCGGGCATCGCGGTGACGTTCACGTCGCAGACGCCGCTCGTCTGCACGGTCTCCGGCTCGACGGTCACGATCCTCGCCGCCGGGATGTGCACGATCGCCGCCGACCAGACGGGCAACGCGAACTACAACGCGGCGCCGCAGGTCACGCAGAACTTCGCGATCGCGCGCGGCAAGCTGTTCGTGACGGCAAGCGTGTCGCCGCCGTCGATCATCTACGGTGACGACGACCCGACTCCGCCGACCGTTTCGATCACAACCGGCGCGACGTTCACGGGGCCGCCGGCGTGCAACGTCACGGCCTTCGCGACGACGCAGTCCGGGGTCCCTGCGGCGCCCGCGAACGTCGTGGGTTCTCCATACACGATTTCGGCGGTTCTCGCGTCGACGCTGTCGCCGTCCTGCGACGTGTCCTACATCGGTGCGACGCTCACTGTGAACAAGGCGCCAACACAGTTCCCGGTGCCGGCGCTCGAATTCTCGCCGTTTGGCTCCCCGGCGACGATCACCGGCAAGCTCAATCGCACCGGCAAGCCGACGGTATTCCCGGCCACCGCGGCGGCGGTCGTGCTGAAGAAGGGCGCGACGACGATCGGCACGTACGCGCCGCTCCCGGGCGGCTCGGATGGTGCATTCACCATCACCGATGGCTCGGTGGTCTCGGACACGTACGCGCTCACGTTCGATTACGCGGGAAGCTCGAACTTCCTGCCGGCGACGACGGCCACGTCGACGTTGCGCGTGGAGGGATTCTCCGCGACCGCGACAACGATGACGCTTGCGCGCGCCGGCCACACGTCGACCCTGTTGCCCGATGGCACGGTGTTGGTCACGGGCGGCGTCTTCAACGCGACGGGCGTGCCAACGACCTCGGCCGAGATCTACTGCGCCGTCGTCGCCGGTCCTCTGTGCACCGCGGTCGACACGTTCGTGCCCGTGGGCAGCCCGATGGGGACCGCGCGCGCCGGCCACACGGCGACGCTGCTCGCCGACGGTACGGTACTCGTCGCGGGCGGCTACTTCGATGCAACGGGAACGCCGACGGCCTCGGCCGAACTCTACTGCGCGGTCGTCGCCGGTCCGCTGTGCACATCGGTCGGCACGTTCGTGCCTGTGCCCATCGACATGGGGACGGCGCGGATGGACCACACGGCGACGCTGCTCGCGGACAACACCGTGCTGATCGCGGGCGGCAACGATGCGACCGCGGGGTTCCCACCGACGGCCTCGGCCGAACTCTACTGCGCGGTCGTCGCCGGTCCTGCGTGCCCGGCGCTGAACGTTGGCAAGTTCAAGACGACCGGCTCGATGGTAACGGCCCCCCGCGGCAGCCACACTGCGACGTTGCTGGCCGACGGCACCGTGCTCATCACGGGCGGCGAGATCGACGCATCGGGTACTTCGACGAATTCGGCCGAGATCTATTGCGCGGCCATCGGTGGCCCATGCAGCGCTGCCGATGGTACGTTCCAGGGGGTCGCGAGCCCGATGTCCTCGGAGCGCTCGGCGCACACGGCGTCGCCGCTGCCGGACGGCCGGGTGCTGGTCGCAGGCGGCTACAATAACGTGGGCCCGGCGGGCACGCCGACGGTGAGCGTCGACTTGTATTGCGCAGTCGTTGCCGGCAGCTGCGGCGCGGGGAACCTCGGCAAGTTCATATCCACCGGGCCTCTGGTGACCGGTCGCGCGGATCAGACGGCCACGCTGTTGACCGACGGCTGGGTCGTCGCTGCAGGCGGGGTGGATGCGGCGAACGCGGTGCTCGCGACGTCGGAGCTCTTCGAGCCGGCTACCAACATATTTGCAACCGGCGCCTCCATGGCGAGCCCGCGTTCCGGCCATGCGGCCACGCGGCTTCAGGACGGCCGCGTGCTCGTCACGGGTGGAAGAAACGCGCTGACGGGGGGAACGGTGCTCGATTCGGCCGAGATCTACAACGGTCCGTTCTAGACGTTGATGCAGCGAAATTCGCCCTCTCCACGATCGATCGCGGAGAGGGCGAATTCCTTTCCGGTGACGGTCGCTCGCCGCGGCACGCAGGTTGCGACGGCGCCGGCTCCCGTCAGCCGGCGAGCGCCATCTTCACGAGGAACGCCTGCCAGCGCGGGTCGTCGCGCACGTCGTCACGTATGAACGGATCCATTCGCAGGTACGACAGCCCGGGGTCCCGTTCGGCGTACGTGCGCTCCAGCCAATCGAACATCTTGTCTGGGTCGCCGCAGGCGCCGTAGATCTCGGCGACCTGATACGGACTGTCTCTCCCGTGCTTGTCGATGAATTCGGCGAGCGCGGCTTCCGACTCCGCCCAGTTTCCGACCGCGTGGTGCGCGATGGCGAGTCCGACCAGGCGGAAGATCTCGTTCACCTCGAGATGCATCTGCTCCAGCGCCTCCTCGGGCCGCTCTTGCCCGAGCGCGAGTACCCCGAGCCAGCAGCGCGTGAGCCCGCCCTGCGGGCTCATCTGCAGCACCTTCTTGAGGACGGCATCCGCCTCCTCCCACCGGCCCGCCCCCAGGCAAAAGAGCGCGAGGTTGCGGTGGACCGGCACGTTCAGCGGGTCCAACGCGGTCGCCTTGCGGGAAAGTTCGATCGCCTCGTCCAGACGCCCCAGCGTTCCCAGCAGATTCGCGTGCGCGTTCATGACCAGCGTGCTGCCGGGAGCGAGTTCGAGCGCGCGCTGAAACGAGGCCTCCGCGCCTTTCCAGTCCCAGTCGAAGGCGCGCTTCACCCAACCCAGTGCCGCGTGCGCTTCGGCGAGCTCCGGTTCGCGCGCGATTGCCCGCTCGGCCGCCGCGCGTGCCCGCCCGAAGCCGTCGGCGAACGACACCCAGTGCTGTCCCGCCTGGTCGCCATAGGCGCGCGACAGGCCCGCCCATGCGAGCGCATAGCCGGGATCGAGCGCGATGGCCTGCAGGTAGGACTGGATCGCCTGTTCGGCTCCGTCGCGCGTGAGTTGCTCGCGGAAGTACTGTGCCCGCAGATAAAGCTGATACGCCTCGGCGTTCTGGCTGCGTCCCTTCGCGGCCGCAGCGACTTCTGCCTTCACCTGAGTGTTTTCGTTCGCGGCCGGCGCCTCTTTCAGCAGCGTACGCCGCAGTTCCTTCACCACCGTCTGCGCGATGTCGTCCTGCACGGCAAAAATGTCGTCGAAATCGCGGTCGTAGGTCTCCGACCACAGATGCGAATCGATCGCCGCGTTGATGAGCTGGGCCGTCACGCGCACGCGCTTGCCCGACCGGCGCACGCTGCCTTCGAGGATGTTCGCCACGTTCAGCTTCTGCGCCAGCGTGGGGATATCCACGTCCTTGCCCTTGAAGCTGAACGCCGACGTGCGCGAAGCCACCCGCAGGCCGCGGATCTTCACCAGAACGTTGAGGAGCTCCTCGCTCAAGCCGTCGGCGAAATACTCGTTCTCCTTGTCCTGGCTCATGTTGACGAACGGCATCACGGCAATCGAGGGCGTGGTGTCGTCGACGGGCACGACCACCGCCGTCCTGAGCGGGGGAAATTCGTCGCGCAGGTCGGGATGGGAAAGTTGGAAAATGGCCTCGCGCTTCGCCAGGTCCTTGAGCGAGAATTCTCCGAGAGGCTTCAACGTCGCATTGTCGGGGAGTTCATCCTCGCAAAGTTCGTGTGTAATGTCGCTCAGCAGCGTTTGACCGCCGTGTGCGACCGCCATCAGACGCGCGACCTTGTTCAGGGTCGGGCCGAAATAATCGGCGTCGCGCATTTCCGCGACTCCGGTGTGCAGCGCCATGCGCACCAGGAGCCGGGCCGTTTCGGGCCAGGGTTCGGCCTTCAGCGCCCGCTGGGCGGACAGAGCGGCAACGGCCGCATCGGCTGTGCTGTCGAAAGCGGCGCAGAAGGAGTCGCCCCCGGTCTTGAAGACGTGGCCACCATGCTGCCCGATCGACTGCCGAAGAATCGCGTCATGACGCGCCAGAGCCACCCGCATCGCCGCGCGCTCGGATTCCCACAACCGCGTGCTGCCCTCGATGTCGGTGAACAGGAACGTCACCGTGCCCTTGGGCAGCGTCGTCGTTTCAGCGCGATCGGGGGCGAGTGTGTTCGGCACGTCCAGCAACGACGGGGCCGAACTGAATGGCGGCGTCGCGCTCTCGATTAAGGGGGAACGTGTATCTTGCTGCACCGCGGCGGGTTGCGCAACCGTCGAGGCGGGGTTCACGGCGATTGACGGGTTAGGCAATGATTTGGCGCGCACTGCCGGCGACCGCTGCCGACGAAATTGTCCCGTACGCGCTGCGCGGGATGTGGGCCCCGGGACGGGCTCGTCACCGTTTGGCGATCGTGCTCAAAGAGCACGCTACCAGGAGCGCGCCTTGCTCGGTGCGTGGACGGACGCCGACTACAGGCGAACCACCGGGGCTAGGAATCCCAACGGCGACTTCGTCACCGCGACGGACACGATGTAGCCGAAGGTCGCCAGCGCGAACACGAACGCGGCGATCCGCATGCCGCGCGTCTTGCCGCCCCTCAGCGCGATAATGCCGGCGGCGACGTAAACGACGAGCCCGGCCACCTTGGCGGTGAGCCAGGCCCCGGCGCCCGGGCCGATTTGCCACAACAGCCATAACGCCGACGCGAGCAGCAGCGTGTCGACGACATGCGGGACGACGCGCACCCAGCCTCGGCGCAGCATGTCGGGCGCCGCCAGCATCCAGCACCCGCGAAGGACGAACAACGCGAGCGAGACCGCGGCGGCGGCGACGTGAAGGTGCTTGACGGCGGCGTAATCGAAGGTCATTGAATTGGGAAGAGCGCAGTGCGCAGCCGGCATGTTACCGCCCGCCGGGGCGCTGCGCCTCCACCGTTTTCGACCGATTGCACCACCCGGTGCGAGCTTCCGGTGCGGAAGGCGAGCCGGACGCATGTCGCAGATGCCGTAAGGCTTCGCCCGGGCCGCGGCGTCGCGCGGGAGCGTGGTTCGGCGTCGTCGGTGATGTGGGCAGCTGGCGCGGTGATCGGGTTGGCGTCGGCTCGACGGGGAGGTCGCGGCAGGCTGTTGCACTGCAATGCAGTATGATGCCCATTATCGACCGGACTATTGCAGCATGTTGCAAATCTATCCGCCGCCGCGGGGCGCGATCGAATTCATGAAGAACTGAACGGGCCGTCGAGTTCGGCGACAAGAACGCCAGGAGGAGGACACCATGCCGGGATTGAGCACGGCGGATCACCGCGCGAGCCCACCGCGGGTCGAGATCCCGCGCCAGTACAACGCCGCCCACGATCTGATCGAGCGCAACCTGCGGGCGGGCCGCGCCGCCAAGGCCGCGTTCGTCGACGACGCGGGCGCGCACACGTACGGCGAACTCGCCGAACGCGTCAATCGTTGCGCCAACGCGCTCGTGGACCTCGGCATCGAGCGCGAGCAGCGGGTGCTGCTGTGCCTGCTCGACACCATCGATTTCCCGACCGCCTTTCTCGGCGCCATCAAGGCCGGGATCGTGCCGGTCGCCGCGAATACGCTGCTGACGACGACGGACTACGACTACATGCTGCGCGACAGCCGCGCGCGCGCGCTGATCGTGTCCGCGCAACTGTTGCCGACGCTTGCGCCGCTGTTCCTGCGGCTGCCCGATCTCAAACACGTGATCGTCTCGGCGGCGCCGGGCGCCGACGCGCCGGCGGCGCCGCGCGCGCAGTTTTCGTTCGCGAAGCTGCTCGCCAAGGGCGGAACGTCCTTCGACGCGGCGCCGACCTGCTGCG
>JAAFGU010000054.1 GCA_010365205.1 Aromatoleum sp.
GGCGTTCGCCGCCGCGCCGGTTGTCGCGGTTGTCGCTGCGGCCCTCGTTGCGACTCTCACTGCGACCCTCGGTGCGGCCCTCGCCACGGCGTTCGTCGCGCCGTCCGTCGCGGCGATCCTGGCCGCGATTGCGGTCGCGGTCACCACCGCGATGATCGCGATTGTCGCGTGCGTCGCGGCGCTGATCACGCCCTTCGCGCGGTTTCTCGGCGCGCGGCGCCGGAGCGGGAAGCGCGGGTTTCCTGCGGAACCATCCCAGTATCACATCGAGCCAACTGACCGAGGCGGGGGCGACGGCCGCGACCGGCAACGGCATCGCCGACTTCGGCTCCGGTTCTGCCGGGATCGGGGCCGGCTGCGACGGTGTGATGCCCTTGACCACCGCTTCCTGCCGCGGTTCCTTGGCGTCTTCCTTCATTTGCTCGGCAATATCGGTTTCCTGCGGCTGCTCGACCATGTTGAACGAGGCCGGAAGCGGCTCGCTCTGGTTGAGATCGTCGTGACGCAGACGCTGAATCTTGTAGTCCGGCGTCTCCAGATGCCGATTCGGCACCAGCAGCACGTTGACCTTGAACCGGGTTTCGATCGACATCACTTCGTTGCGCTTCTCGTTCAGCAGGAAGGTGCCGACATCGACCGGGACCTGAGCGACGACCTGCGCCGTGTTCTCCTTCATCGCCTCTTCCTGCAGGATGCGCAGGATATGCAGCGCCGACGATTCGGTGCCGCGGATGTGGCCGATGCCGTGGCAGCGCGGGCAGGGAATGTAGGCGGACTCGGCCAGGGCCGGCCGGAGGCGCTGGCGCGACAGCTCCATCAGGCCGAAGCGGGAGATCTTTCCGAGCTGGACACGGGCGCGGTCGTATTTCAACGCGTCCTTGAGCCGGATTTCGACCTCGCGCTGGTTCTTGGTGCTCTCCATGTCGATGAAGTCGATGACGATGAGTCCGCCCAGATCGCGCAGCCGCAGCTGGCGGGCGATTTCGTCGGCCGCCTCGAGGTTCGTGTCGAAAGCCGTCGCCTCGATGTCCGTGCCCTTGGTCGCTCGCGCCGAGTTGACGTCGACGGAGACGAGCGCCTCGGTGTGGTCGATCACGATGGCGCCTCCCGCCGGCAAAGGCACGGTGCGCGCGTACGCGGTCTCGATCTGATGCTCGATCTGAAAGCGCGAGAACAGCGGAACGTCGTCCTTGTACAGCTTGACGCGATTCACGTTGCCCGGCATCACGTGGCTCATGAACTGCTGCGCCTGCTCGTAGATCGCCTCGGTGTCGATCAGCAGTTCGCCGATGTCCGGATGGAAGTAGTCGCGGATCGCGCGGATGACGAGGCTCGATTCCTGGTAGATCAGGAACGCGCCGGTCTGCAGCTTCGCAGCATCCTCGACCGCGTGCCACAGCTGGAGCAGGTAGTTCATATCCCACTGCAGCTCTTCGGTCGTGCGGCCGATACCGGCAGTTCGGGCGATGACGCTCATCCCCATGGGGACTTCGAGACCGTTGATCGCGTCGCGCAACTCGTTGCGGTCCTCGCCTTCGACCCGGCGCGACACGCCGCCGCCACGCGGGTTGTTCGGCATCAGAACGAGATAGCGGCCGGCCAGCGAGATGTACGTGGTCAACGCCGCGCCCTTGTTGCCGCGCTCGTCCTTGTCGACCTGGACGATCAGCTCCATGCCTTCGCGGAGCTGGTCCTGGATGCGGCCGCGGCCGCCTTCGCCGTCGCCGTCTTCGCTGTCGCGGCGTCCGCCCTTCAGGTATTGCTTGCCGATTTCCTTGAACGGGAGGAAGCCGTGGCGGTCGGTGCCGTATTCGACGAAGCACGCCTCGAGGCTGGGCTCGACGCGGGTGATGACCGACTTGTAGATGTTGCTCTTGCGTTGTTCCTTGCTCGCGGACTCGATGTCGAGATCGATCAACTTCTGGCCGTCGACGATAGCCACCCGAAGCTCCTCCGCCTGGGTGGCGTTGAACAGCATGCGTTTCATGGCATTTTCCCGGCGCGAATCCGGCCGGGCTTGGGCGGGCTGAAGCGGACGCCGCGCGCTGCGCGGCTTGACGCTATCGGGCGGCGGACGTGGGCGAAGACCAGCGCGCGCGCAGCGGTTGCTGCGGGCGTACGAGAGCAAAATGGACGCAGAGGGACATCAACAGGGCGTCGGCCCCGACGGTGTCGGGGCGGCTCGATCTCGAGGTGGCAGGTGGCTTCGTGGTCACGTACAAGCGGTCAACACTGGTGGCCGTCGGACGCGTTCGTCGACGCATGCGCCGAGGAAGGCAAGGGACAGCCAAAAGCAGAAATCGTCGCTGGGGCGCCGCGCAATGCGCCGCTTCGAACCGGCCGCAAGCCGGGTGCGGAGACTGCGCTCTTCCTTTAACATCCTTACTTTCCCGGGGCGCAACGCCCGGACGGTGAACGGATTTAACCGGCGGCCGTAGATTCGATGAGTGGCCGACTTTGCCCCGCAGCGCGGGGCGGTCGCCCAGCCGACGCGGCCGCCGAACCCCATTCAGGTTCAAGGCTGCCGCCCGCGGCACCGACGTGGGTCGGGCCGAGGCCGGGACGTGCTGCAGTGGACAATTATAAGCAAATGAATGATTTAAGCAAGGATGCTGTCAACCGGGTTGCAGTCGGCGAGGAAGCGGCGGGGCAGCGCGTCGATAATTACCTGCTGAAAATCCTGAAGGGGGTTCCGAAGAGCCACGTCTACCGGATCCTCCGCAGCGGCGAGGTTCGCGTGAATCGGCTGCGCGTGGGCCCCGATGCGCGGCTCGCGGCCGGAGACGTCCTTCGAATTCCACCGATCCGGGCGGCGGCCGCGGCGCGGAAGCCGGCCGTCCCGACAGGGGCGCCGGTCACGATTCCGCCGATCCTGTACGAGGACGATGCGCTGATTGCGCTGGACAAGCCCTCGGGGCTCGCCGTCCACGGCGGCAGCGGCATCAGTTACGGCGTCATCGAACGGATGCGGCAGGCGCGCCCCGAGGCGAAATTTCTCGAGCTCGTCCATCGGCTCGACCGCGATACGTCGGGGGTCCTGCTCATCGCCAAGCGGCGCCCGGCGCTCACCGGTCTGCATGCGCAGCTGCGCGAGGGGACCATCGACAAGCGTTACTTTGTGCTGGTTCGCGGCAAATGGCGCGACGCCAAACGCGCGATCGAGCTGGCGTTGGAAACGTATGTCACCGGCGATGGCGAACGCCGGGTGCGCGTCGACAGCGAGGGCAGGGCGGCGCGTACGATCTTGCGCCGCGTTCGCACCTGGCCGGACAGCGAGCCGCCGATGGCGCTGCTCGAAGCGGAGCTCGAGACCGGTCGCACGCATCAGATCCGCGTCCACCTGACGCATCTTGGCTTTCCGCTCGCCGGCGACGACAAGTACGGCGACTTCCCGTGGAACAGGATGCTGGCGAAGCAGGGCCTGAAGCGAATGTTCCTGCACGCACACCGCATCCGCTTCGCGCATCCGATCGACGGCCGCGAAATCGTCGTCGAATCGCCGCTGCCGCCCGATCTCACGCGATTGCTGGCGCGACTCGATGCGGCGAAGGAACAACCGGATGGCTGAATGGACGCCGCGCCGGTTTCGCTTCGTCGTGTTCGATTGGGACGGCACGCTGGCGGACTCGACGAGCATTATCGCCGGCGCGATCCGGCAGGCCTGCGCCGACGTCGGGGAGCCGGTCCCCGACGACGCGGCTGCGCGTTACGTGATCGGTCTCGGTCTCGCCGACGCACTGCGACACGTGGCGCCGGCGCTGCCACCCTCGCGTTACCACGAACTCACCGATCGCTATCGTGAGCACTATCTCGCGCGATACCTTGAAATTCCGCTGTTCGACGGCGTGCGCGAGTTGCTGACGGAACTGGAACACGCCGGGTTCCAGCTCGGTGTAGCGACGGGCAAGTCGCGCCTCGGACTCGATCAGGCAATGGAGCAACAGGCACTCGGTCGGCATTTCGTCGCGACTCGCTGCGGTGACGAGGGTTTCCCCAAGCCCAATCCCGACATGCTGCTCCACCTGATCGACCGGGTGGGCGTCGCGCCGCGCGAGACGTTGATGATCGGCGACACGACGCACGACATCGAGCTGGCGCATGGCGCCGGCGCCGGCTGCGTCGCCGTCGCGTATGGCGCGCATGAGCGGGCGAGTCTGTCGCGCCTCGGGCCGCTGGCGACCGTCGACTCTGTCGGCGAGTTGCGCCGATGGCTGCACGCCAACGCCTGATCATCGCGGGAAAGCGACGACGACGGCCGATCAGGAGTTGGGAGGAATCAGAAGACCGGGCAGGGCTGAGGGCAGGCGCCGACCTGAGCGAGCAACTCGAACGGTTCCCGGCGCAATCGCGTGCGGCACCGAAACAAAGCCGGCCCCGACGCCTGCGCTATTTCCAGCCAGCACCCGCCATCTTGCGCCGCACGAACGCGATCTGCGTCGCCAGCGGCAGGGCCTTGGGGCATACATCGTGGCAGGCAAGCAGCGACATGCAACCGAACACGCCGGAGTCGTCGCCGACGAGCTCGTAGAAGTCTGCGTCGGTGCGCGCGTCGCGCGGATCGAGACGGAAGCGGGCGATCTTGTTCAGGCCGACGGCGCCGACGAAGTCCTCGCGCATCCGCGCGGTGCCGCAGCCGGCGACGCAGCAGCCGCATTCGATGCAGCGATCGAGTTCGTAGATCTTCTGCGCAAGCTCCGGCTCCATGCGCTCCTCGAGCCGGGAAATGTCCACCTCTATTTGCTTCATGTGGACCCAGGCCTGCAGCCGCTCGCTCATCGCCCGCATCCACTTGCCGGTGTTGACCGAGAGGTCCGCGATCAACTCGAAGACCGGCAGCGGCGCCAGCGTGATTTCCGATCCGAGGCTGCGCGTCAGCGTCCGGCAGGCGAGTCCGGGGCGTCCGTTGATCACCATCGCACAGCTGCCGCAGATCCCGGCGCGGCATACGAAGTCGAATTGCAGCGACGCATCCTGCTTTTCGCGGATTTCGTTGAGCGCGATGAAAAGCGTCATCCCGTCCGCCTCTTCCAGCTCGTAGGTCTGCATCCGGGGGACGCTGCCGCGCTCCTGCGGGTTGTAGCGCAACACGCTGATCCGCACCTTGCGTTGCGCACTTTCGGGTGAGATGGACTGGGACGGCATCGCGGCGGATTCGGTCATGTCGGGCTCGTGCTTTGACGGGGCGCGGCGGGCGGTGCAAACGGCTCGTCGATGCGCTCATTGGGGCCGCGGAAGCGCTGGGGCAACAGCGTTGCGCACGGCATCAATGCGTCCTGCACGGCCGCGCGGGCTGCACCGGCCAGCTTTGTCCTGATCGCTTCCACCTCCGCGGCGCGCCGTGGCGTGTCGGGATGGTCGACGTAGTCCTTCGCGCCGTAACCGCGCCACCCGGGCGGCAGCTCCATCTGCATCACGTCGAGCGGCTCGCGTGCAAGCGTCGGCAGCGTGTCGTCCGCGTTCTTCCACGTGGCAAGCGTGCGGTGCAGCCATTCGGCGTCGTTTCGCCGCGGGTAGTCCTGGCGGAAATGCGCGCCGCGGCTTTCGGTGCGGATCAGCGCGCCGTGGGCGACGCACAGCGCCAGCCGCAGCATTTTCGGCAGTCGATAGGCGGAGACGAGCTCGGGATTCGCGCCGCGCGCGGTGTAGCGCAGTCCGATGTTCCGGCTTCGCCGCAGCAGCGACTGCAGCTCCTCGACCGCGGCGGCAAGGTCATCGCCGGTGCGGAAGATGCCGACCTTGCTCGTCATGATCTCCTGCATCCGGGCGCGCAGCGCGTTGGCGTCTTCACTACCGTTGCCGGCGGCAAGCGCGTCGAGCTTGGCCTGCTCGTGCTCCAGGAACTCGCGGATCAGTCCGGTGGAAAGCTGCAGGTCGCTCTCGGGACGGTCGCAGAAGTCGGCGATGAATTCGCCGACAATCATGCCGCCGACGACGGTTTCCGCGACCGAGTTTCCGCCCAGGCGGTTGAAACCGTGCAGGTCCCAGCACGCCGCCTCGCCCGCTGCATACAATCCCTTGAGCGTCGGGCTGCCGCCGGTATGATCGGTCCGCACGCCGCCCATCGTGTAATGCTGCGCGGGCCGCACTGGTATCCAGTCCTTGATCGGATCGATGCCGAGAAAATATTGGCAGATTTCCTTCACTTCGCGCAGATTGCTGTTGATGTGCTTGGCGCCGAGCAGCGTGATGTCGAGCCAGAGGTGCTCGCCGAAACGCGACTTCACGCCGGCGCCGCGCCGGATATGCTCTTCCATGCGACGCGCGACGACGTCGCGCGAGGCGAGTTCCTTCTTCTCCGGCTCGTAGTCGGGCATGAAGCGCTTGCCCGCGGCGTCGCGCAGCAAGCCGCCGTCCCCGCGGCAGCCTTCGGTGACCAGAATGCTGGCCGGGAATATGGCCGTCGGGTGAAACTGGATCGCCTCCATGTTGGCCACCGCCGCCACTCCGGTCTCCAGCGCCAGCGCGGTGCCGATGCCCTCGCAGATCACCGCGTTGGTCGTCGCACGATACAGGCGTCCCGCGCCACCGCTCGCGATCGCGGTCGCCTTGGCGACGTAGGCGACCAGCTCGCCGGTCACCAGGTTGCGCGCCACCGCGCCGTAGCAGCGGGACCCGTCGTGGATCAGCGCCAGCGCTTCCATCCGCTCGTGCACCGTGATCGCATGCGCGATCGCCTGGTCGCTCATCGCGTACAACATGGCGTGGCCGGTGCCGTCGGAGACGTAGCACGCGCGCGATTTCTTGGTGCCGCCGAAGTCGCGTTGCATCACCAAACCGTGCGCTTCATCGCGCTCGGTGATCGTGACCTTCTGGGCGTTGATGATCACCTGCCGGTCGCCCTTCTGCACGCGGCTCCACGGAACGCCCCACGCGGCGAGCTCGCGCACCGCTTTGGGCGCCGTGTCGACGAACATGCGCACGACGCGCTGATCGGCGCCCCAGTCGCTGCCGCGCACCGTGTCCTCGAAATGCACGTCCTCGTTGTCGCCCATCGCCTTGACGACGTTGCCGAGGCTCGCCTGCATGCCGCCCTGCGCCGCCGCTGAATGCGAGCGCTTGGGCGGGACGAGCGACAGGATGGTGACGTCATGTCCGCGGCGTTTGGCGCCGATGCCGATGCGCAGTCCCGCCAGGCCGCCGCCGATCACCAGCACATCGGTATAGATCACGTTCATCGCGGGCTCCGGAGGTCTCCACCGGCCGGCGCGGGGACCGGTGAGGTCTGCAGCTGTGCGGGAACGTAGCGCTCGCCGTAGCGGTCGCTGTGCTCGACGCCGATTCTGATATACGCCGCCAGAGTCGCGAAGCCCAGGACCAGGAAGAACGCAGTGAGCGCCCATTTGGCGAGCTTGAGGCGGCGCCGCATTGCCTTCGCGTCGGCGCTTCCGAACCAGCCCCATTTCACCGCGAGGCGGTACAAGCCGATCCCGCCGTGCAGTTCGACCGCCAGCAGCAGCACGATGTACAACGGCCAGAAATGGTCGCTCCAGACACGGTCGGCGGATTCGAACGGCCCGATGCGGTCGGGCCGGGTAAGCATGATGTAGAGGTGCACCGAAGCCAGAAAGAACAACGCGAATCCGGTGAGTACCTGCCAGTACCAAAGCGTCGTGTCCTCGTGTCGCATCATCCGCATGTGGCCGCGGAAGCTGCTGAACTGAAGATAGTTGATCGGGAACTTGCGCAATGCGAGCAGGGCGTGCGTGACGACCAGCGCGATGACCATCGCAACCACGATCGAGACGATCCAGGGATGGGACCGGCCGAAGAAGAAATAGCCCTCGAAGAATTTCGTGACGGTCCACATGGCATCCTTGCCGAGCAGGATCGACGAGACGAAGGCCATGTGTCCCCACATGAAAAGCGCCAGCACGAGACCCGAGGCGCTTTGCGCCAGATCAAGCCTCGCCGGCCAATGGCTCTTCCGCGCATGGTCGGTGAGACCCACGCCGACGATCAGCGGGACGCCATGTTCCATGGTGCGAATCCTTTCTCTGCGTCGTCGATGTCGCGCTGGGGTCCGGGCCCGCGTCTTCGCCGAACGGGTCCCGTCTGCGGATAACTGCCGAGTTCGTGAGCCCCGACGTGAAGCTATCGCGCGGGGCATCGGCGAGTGTTGATTTGCGTCAATGTAGCCAAGGGCAATACGGTGAAAATGTTTGGGCGAGGAGGCGCTTTCATTCCAGGCGACTACGCTGGCCACTGCGGACGACGATCACACAAACGCGACAAGACATGTTCCAGATTCGAATTCACGGTCGTGGCGGTCAGGGCGTGGTGTCCGGCGCCGAAATGCTGTCGGTCGCCGCGTTTCTCGAGGGGCGTTACGCGCAGGCGTTCCCCAGCTTCGGATCGGAACGCATGGGTGCGCCGGTCATGGCATTCTGCCGCATCGATGACAAGGCGATTCGCCTGCGCGAGCCGGTGCTCGCACCCGACGCATTGATCATCCAGGACCAGACACTGCTGCACCAGGTCGATCTGTTCAGCGGCCTGCCCGCACGCGGGTACATCTTGCTCAATTCGACGAAGAGCTTCGATGAACTCGGGCTCGGCGGATTCGCGCGCGGCGTCCAGCGGTATCGGTTGTGCACGCTGCCGGCCAGCGAGCTCGCACTGAAGCATGTCGGCCGCCCGCTGCCGAATGCGGCGCTTCTGGCGGGGTTCGCCGCGATCACGGGCGTGATCACGCTGGCATCGGTTCTGGCTGCGATCCGTCAAAAATTCTCTGCTGCAATCGCCGAGAAGAATGTCGATGCCGCCACGGAGGCGTTCGCCATCGCGAGCAAGGCGCGGGAGACGATCGATGCTTAAGCAAACGGAAGGTTCGCACGCGGTCGCCGAGGCAATCGCGCTCTGCCGGCCGCAGGTGATCTGCGCCTATCCCATCACCCCGCAGACGCACATCGTCGAAGCCCTGGGCGAGATGGTGAAAGCCGAGGAGCTCGTCAACTGCGAGTTCATCAACGTCGAATCCGAGTTCGCCGCGTTGTCCGTGGCGATCGGCGCGTCGGCGGCCGGCGCCCGCACCTACACCGCGACCAGCAGCCAGGGATTGCTGTTCATGGCGGAAGCCGTGTACAACGCCGCCGGATTGGGCCTGCCCATCGTCATGACCATCGGCAACCGGGCAATCGGTGCGCCGATCAACATCTGGAACGATCACTCCGACAGCATGTCGATGCGCGACGCCGGCTGGGTCCAGCTCTATGCGGAAACCAACCAGGAGGCGCTCGACCTGCACATCCAGGCATTCCGCCTCGCCGAGGAGCTGTCGTGCCCGGTCATGGTCTGCATGGACGGCTTCATCCTGACCCATGCGTATGAGCGCGTCGACGTGCCGACGCAGGACGAGGTCGACGCGTTCCTGCCGCGATACGAGCCCCGGCAGATACTGGACCCTGCCGACCCGGTGAGCATAGGCGCCATGGTCGGGCCGGAAGCGTTCACCGAGGTTCGCTATCTGTCGCACCACAAGCAGCTGCGCGCGCTGGGTCTGATTCCGCAGCTCGCCGCAGATTTCCACAAGCAATTCGGTCGCAATTCCGGCGGGCTCATCCGCAGCTACCGCACCGAGGACGCGGAGACGATCGTGGTCGCGTTGGGGTCGGTGAACGGCACGATACAGGAGGTCGTCGACGAGATGCGTGAACAGGGTTCGCGCATCGGCTCGGTGTCGATCTGTTCGTTCCGCCCATTCCCGCTCGTTTTCTTGCGCGAGGCGTTGCGGCACGCGAAGCGGGTCGTCGTGCTGGAAAAATGCCTGGCCGTAGGCTTGGGCGGCATTGTTTCCGATGGCGTGCACAGATCCCTGTCCGGCATCGGACTCAATAGTTACACGGTTATCGCCGGCCTCGGCGGACGCGCGATCACGTGTGCTTCGTTGAGGGGGCTGTTCGAGGACGCCGAGCGTGACGAACTCGAACAGGTCACTTTTCTCGACCTGAACGCGGAGGTGATCAGCCACGAGCTGGAACGCGAGAGCAAGGCGCGCCGCACCGGGCCCACCGCAGAAGCGATCCTGCGCCGGATCGGCACCGTTGCATCTCACATCGGCTGAACGAGGGGAAGCATCGTGCAAGAGCAAGAGCAGCCGATCAAGTTCTACCAAACCGGCACCTTTACCGTCGGCAACCGGCTTCTTGCGGAGAATCAACGCTCGGTGCAGGCGGACATGCATCGCACGAATTCGCTCAACTCCGGGCATCGCGCCTGCCAGGGTTGCGGCGAAGCGCTGGGTGCGCGGTATGCCATCGATGCGGCGATGCAGGCGACAGGCAACCAGCTGATCGCGGTGAACGCGACAGGATGCCTGGAGGTGTTTTCCACGCCGTATCCGGAAACTTCGTGGCAGATTCCCTGGATTCACTCGTTGTTCGGCAATGCGGCGGCGGTCGCGTCGGGCGTCGCCGCGGCGCAGCGGGCGCTGGGCCGCACGGGTG
>JAAFGU010000482.1 GCA_010365205.1 Aromatoleum sp.
CCGCACCGGCGACGATCCCGGGCAACGACACCGGCTGTCCGCCGATGATCCTGAATACCTCGCGCGTCACGTCCGTCATCGTTCCCGGCAGTGCGACGGCGATGCCGACCGCCGCGAGCGCCCACAGGCCAATCAACGCCGGCTTGCGCCAGGCCGGCAGCGTCGCGGGCGGCGGGAGCGCCGCCATCACCCGCGCGGTGAAGCCTGCGTCGTTGACATAGTCGGCGCGATGCTCGACACCGTCGGCAAAGAGCGCCGTGTCGAGCCAGTCCTCGGCGGGAGATGCTGTTTGGGGAACAGTGTTCATGTTGGCTCCGGCGCCCAGGCCGCGAGTCGCGACTTGAGCTTCTGTTTCGCGCGCAGTATATGCGTCTTCACGGTGCCGACCGGGCAGTCGAGCACGTACGCGGCTTCCTCGTGCGACAGGTCATTATGGTAGCACTGGACGATCGCGGCCCGCTCGCCGTCGGACAGAAGGGCGAGCGCGCGCTCGAAATCCAGCTTGAGTGCGGCGCCGCGCGCGTGGTCGTCGCCGCATTCTTCGAAATGAGGCATGTCGGATCCGTCGTCATCGGCCAGCTCGGCATCGCGGTCGCCCAAGAGCTCTTCCTTGCGCTTGCGCGCGTCGGCGAAAAATGCGTTGGTCGCGATCCGGTACAGCCACGTCGAGAACCGCGCTTCCTGCCGGAACGACTTGAGGTTGCGGTAGGCAAGCATGAAGGTGTCCTGCGCGAGGTCGTCGGCGAGGGCGTGATTGCCGGAGGTCAACCGCCGCAGCGTCGCCCGCACCGCGGACTGGTGCCGGCGGACGAGTTCGGAGAACGCGTGACGGTCGTCCTGGACGACAACACGTGCGATGAGTTGGGCATCGGAGAACGGCGGTGGCGCCATCGGTGCCTGCTGGCAGGGAGCCCGCGCTCACGCCCCGGGTGCCGGCCCACCGTCGGCGCCGGCGCGCGGCGCAATCTGACGTTGCTCGAACCACCAGAGCACGACGTAACCGATGCCGACGAACAGCAGCACCAGCCCGATGCTGTTCGGTGTCCCGTTGTCGAGAATCGAGAACGCGGTGAGTCCGAGTCCGATGCCCCCCATGATCACGCCCTTGCGCAGATCCGACCACGCCGCGTGGCGGCGCATCTGTTTGGCCTGTTCGTAGATCGGCGCCGCTGCCGGGCTCGCGGCGATCGCCGCGGCGGTGTTGCCGGCCAGGGCAGCGAGCGCCTCGGCCGGCGGGACGATGCCTTTTTCGGCGAGCTTCAGCATCGTCTCGTTGAGCATCCTCGCCTTGCGCATCCGGTACCCGAGAATCAGCGCGACGATGAGCACCGGCGACAGGAAGATGATGGCGATGATGGCGACGATCATGGCGGCCGGCACCGGCGCTTCGTCGAGGAACTCGCCGAACGAGTCGAACCCCGGGTCGTTGCCGAAGCCGGTCACGTGGATGCGCTTTTCGATGGTGACCGTGTGGCTGCCGGTACCGGATTCGGTCGGCGGCACGTCGGCGGCGTCCGGTTCGGACACCTCGCCTGCGGCTGAAGGCGTCTTGACCCCTGAAGGGGTCGAGACCTCGATGCTGCCGGGCTTGATCGAGATCCTGGCCTCGAAGGCTTTTTTCTCCGCAGCCGGCAGCTTCGGGGGAGGGGGCACCGGGGGAATCGCCGCAACCGGTGCGCGGGGCTCTTGGGCATGGACGGGCGCCGATTTCGGGCCAAGCCATACGGTCAGCGCGAGCACGAAAGCGGCCGCGAGAACGAAGCGGCGAAACGCCGTCGACGGCGGCGGGACAAGCTGGGCAGGGCGGGTCACGGCGACTCCCGGGTGCAGGTTCATATCCGATTGGATGCCGCCATCGGTCCGTTCGGATTCAGCCTCCTGCACGGGCGAACCGCCGGCCGGCCGGGTCCGGAGTGCGTGCTATTATTCCTCAAAACCTGCCGTGGCCGCGAATTCCGGCGCCCGCGCGCCGAATCGTGACGTTTGGCGCGTCGGCCGGTCCCGCCCGACCTCCATAGGCCACGACCTTCGCTTGGAACCGAGACCGCCCGCTTTCCGCCGCCCGCTCGCCGGTGCCGTTCTTGCCGGATTGCTCGCGGTTGCGCTCGCGCTGGCGGCGCCTGCCGTCGGCGCCGCCGACGACCCGGTCACGCTGAACTTCGTCAACGCCGACATCGAGGCCGTGGTGAAGGCGGTCGCCGAGATCACCGGCCGCAATTTCGTCGTCGACCCGAAGGTCAAGGGCACGATCAACATCATCTCGGCGCGGCCGGTGGCGCGCAACCTCGTTTATCCGACCCTGCTGTCGGCGCTTCGCCTGCAGGGGTTCACCGCGATCGAGAGCGACGGCGTCGTCAAGATCGTCCCGGAGGCCGAGGCCAAGCAGCAGGGCGGCGCCGTGGGGCGCGGGGCGGTGAGCGCGACCGGCGATCAGCTGGTCACGCAGGTCATCACTCTCAAGTACGAGTCCGCCGCGCAGCTCGTCAACGTGTTGCGGCCGTTGATCACGCCGAACAACACGATCGCCGCGTATCCGAACAGCAATGCGCTGGTGATCACCGACTACGCCGACAACGTGAGGCGCATCGACCGCATCATCGCTGCGCTGGATCAGGCCCCGACCGGCGAGCCGATCCTGGTGCCGGTGCGCCACGCGTCGGCGTTGGACCTCGTGCAGATGCTCAATCGGCTGCTGGAGCCCTCGGGCACCGGCGCTGGCGGCGTCCCCGGAGACACGCAGCAGCGCGTCATTCTGGTGGCGGATCCGCGCTCGAACAGCATCATCGTCCGCGCCGACAATCCGGGCCGCGTGACACGAGTGCGCCAGCTCATCGAGCAGCTCGACACGCCCGGGCGGCTCGGTGGCAACATCTTCATCATCTACCTGAAGAACGCCGAGGCGTCGCGCGTCGCGCAGACGCTGCGCGCGCTGCTGTCGGGCGGGTCCGACGCGACGCTGCAGAATGTGAACTCGGCGGCGCTGGCTCCCGCAACCGGCGGGCTCGCGACGGGGCTCGGCGGCGCTG
>JAAFGU010000055.1 GCA_010365205.1 Aromatoleum sp.
GTGCGCGCGCCAGCCGCGCCGGCAGCGCGGCACGGCCTTCCGCAGTGAGCCGGAGCCTCTGCGGCAGCGCGCGCACGAATGCGCCGGCGTCGGTGCCCATCGGTGGCGTCATTTGCGCGAGTACCATGCCGAGCGGTTCCTGGTAATAGCCGGCGACGAATTCCGCGAGTTCCATCAGGTCGGGCGCAAGCGCGGGCAGCGAGCGCAGGACCTCGCCAATCGGTTGCAATTTCTCCCGCGGAACCGACGAGGTATCGACGACGTCGACAACGACGCCGCACAACGCGCGGCGGCCCAGTCGCACGCGCACGATGGCGCCGCGCGTCGCTGCGAGGCCCGCCGGCATCCAGTAGTCGAAGGTCGCGTAAGCCGCGACGGGGAGCGCGATTCGCGCGATGGTCATTCGTTCAGCCGCGCACCCAAATGCCCGGCAACGCACCGCGCCGACAGATTGTAGTGTTCGAAATGCTGAGCAGCTGTGGGAGAAAACCAGCCCAAGTCCTTGGTTTATATACGGCGCGCTGAACGACGCCGATGGGCTGTGGATAAGATTGTGCGTAAGTGACCGCTCGCGTTTGCGGGGCGGTCCGCAAGCCCTGCGAGCAAATGCCGCGCCAGCTCAAAGCAGAATTTTTTTCATATTGAATTCAGCGAGTTGCGAATCCGCTCACTCTGCGCCACGCCATCGTTGTCGTCGGCGTGCGCCTCGACTTCGCCGTGTGCATAAGTGCAAGGGCGGAGCCCGCGATTTCGGCGTTTGTCAAGCCCCCGCAGGCCCAACACCAGCGCGCCTTCGCGCCTGTTTTCCGAGTGAGACACCGCGCCGATCACGCACTGGCGCGGGTTGCCCGCGATTCGCGGTGCACGGTCTCGATCAGCGCCGCGACATGATCGGGAGGGGTCGCCGGGACGATGCCATGGCCGAGATTGAAAACGTGGCCGGGCGCCGGGCCCGCCGCGTGAACCACGGCCGTCGCTTCACGGACGACGGTATCCGGATCCGTAAGCAACACCAGCGGGTCCAGATTGCCCTGCAGGGCGACCCGGTGACCGACGCGACGCCGGGCGTCGGCCAGGTCGACAGTCCAGTCGATGCCGACGGCGGAGGCGCCGCAGGAGGCGATGTCGTCGAGCCACTGACCACCGCCTTTGGTAAACACGATCGTCGGCACCGGCTGGCCGTCCGGCCCCGGCTTGAGCGCCTGCAGAACCGCGCGCATCGACGACAGCGAGAATGTCCGGTACGCGGCAGCGGACAACAGGCCGCCCCAGGTGTCGAACAGCATCACGGCCTCGGCGCCGGCAGCGATCTGCTCGTTGAGATAGGCCGCGACCGCGCCGGCGTTCACAT
The DNA here is from genome assembly GCA_010365205.1 of Aromatoleum sp. Taxonomy (GTDB): domain Bacteria; phylum Pseudomonadota; class Gammaproteobacteria; order Burkholderiales; family Casimicrobiaceae; genus CAIWHR01. The sequence goes on from JAAFGU010000055.1 coordinate 1,352, forward strand.
CGATCAGACGCCGGAGCAGATCCGGCCGGCCGTACGCCATCCGGCGAACCGTCGCGAAATCGGCGCTGCCGCTGCCCTCGATCATGTAGCACGCCAGCGTGAACGGGCTGCCTGAAAACCCGATCAGCGGCAGCCGTCCGTTCAGCGCGCGCCTGATCTCGGCCACCGCGTCAAACACATACCGGAGCTTCGCCATGTCCGGAACCGTAAGCGCCCCGATCGCGGCTTCGTCCGCCGTCGTTCGCTGGAAACGCGGGCCTTCGCCGTCGGCGAAATAGAGCCCGAGACCCATCGCGTCGGGAACGGTCAGAATGTCGGAGAACAGGATTGCGGCGTCCAACGGGAAGCGCGCCAGCGGCTGAAGCGTCACCTCGGTCGCGAGCGACGGGGTCTTCGCCAACGCGAGAAAGCTGCCGGCCCTGGCACGGGTCGCGGTGTATTCGGGCAGGTAGCGGCCGGCCTGCCGCATCAGCCAGACCGGCGTATAGGGGGTCGGCTCGCGCCGCAGCGCTCGAAGAAACGTGTCGTTGGGGGGGGGAGATGTCATGGCAGCCTGGGCGTGCGCCGCGTGCCGGACAAGGCCGACCGACCCGCGGCGGGAGGGGTGATCAGTGCGCCGGTACCAGCGCGCGGCCGGTGAGGCGCTCGAGAATGGCCAGCGGCGAACGCGCGTGGTCGTACAGCGCAGCCACAGGAAGGTGGATTGTCTGCTCCATCATGTATTGGCCCGACACCGCGGCATGCATGACCTGGTCGGAGAAGCACACCCACGTCGTGCCCGGCGCGAAACGGACGGTCGTCTGGGCGCTGTCACGCTGGTAGGCGAGATCCGCCTTGGCGCAATCGTGCAGGTTCAGCATCAGATGATCGTAGCCGCTGCGTCGCCCCTTTGTGACGTGCAGCGCCTGCAACAGCGCCGCCAAGCCAGGAACCGGCGGACGGATGCGCGGCAACAGCGTAGTCGCCATCGCCTCGAATGGCTCGCCGACGCGCCAGACGCGGTCCTCGGCAGGGTGCAAATTGGTAAATACGCGCAGGATACGCGCACCCTGGTTCGGTCGCGACGGAAACGCATCGACGTGTAAACGCGAATCGTCCTTGCGCCACGAGACGTCGCGGCCGGTTGCCGGTTGCGGGCGAAAGCTCGTTCGCGCCTGCGTCACGTACGGCGCGTAGCGTGGGCACAGCGTCGAAACCAGGGTCGCGGCGCGTTCGGCGAAACGCGCGACCAGCGCAGCCAATTGCTTCAGATCGGCTGGGTCGCCGCGCGCGCCCTTCAGCACGAGATCCCCTGATTCCCGCTCCGGCGTCACCGCCCCCGCCGCGACGGAGAACTTGCGTTTCTCGACGCTGATGTTCTTGGCTCTCCCGTCGGACCATGCCGGTGACAGGAAGCGCTTTTCCAGCTTGCTCAACTCGAAGCTGACGTGCGGCAGCATCAGCACTCCGCCGTCCTCGATCGTGCGCACCGCGGTCTCCTGCGCCTCCGGCGTCAGCGCCGGGCGCCACCCCGTCAGGTCGAGCACGGCAATTGTGGTCATCGCGAAGCCGTGCCGTCGCGAGCAAGCTAGCGCGGGAGCTCGCTGCTGCCCATCAGGAACTCGTCGACGGCGCGCGCGCACTGGCGGCCCTCGCGAATCGCCCAGACAACCAGCGATTGCCCGCGGCGCATGTCGCCCGCTGCGAACACCTTAGGCACCGACGTCCGATAGTCGTCCGTGTTCGCCTTGACGTTGCTGCGCGGATCACGCTCGACGCCGAGTTGTTCGAGCAGGTCGTTCTGCACCGGGCCGACAAATCCCATCGCCAGCAGCACAAGATCGGCTTTGAGGTCGAATTCGGTTCCCGGCATCTCGACCATCTTCATCTGTCCGTTGGCGTCCTGCTGCCATTCGACGCGCGCCGCGACCAGCTTCTCGACCTTCCCGTGTCCGCCCTCGAAGCGCTTGGTGGCGACCGCCCAGTCACGCCGGCAGCCTTCTTCGTGCGACGACGACGTGCGCAGCTTGACCGGCCAGTACGGCCACACCATCGCCTTTTCCTCCTGCTCCGGCGGCTGCGGCAGCAGCTCGAACTGCGAGACCGATTTCGCGCCTTGGCGGTTCGACGTCCCGACGCAGTCGGAGCCCGTGTCACCGCCGCCGATTACGACGACATGCTTGCCCGTCGCCATGATCTGACCGGGGACGGCATCACCCACCACCACGCGATTCTGCTGTGGCAAGAACTCCATCGCGAAATGGATGCCGCCCAGTTCGCGTCCGGGCACCGGAAGATCGCGCGACTGTTCGGCGCCGCCCGCCATCACGACGGCGTCGAATTCCGCGAGAAGCTGCTCCGCCGGAAGATCCTTCCCGACCTCGATGCCGAGCCGGAAATCGACGCCCTCGCGCGACATCTGCGCCATTCGCCGGTCGATCAGATGCTTTTCCATCTTGAAGTCGGGAATGCCGTATCGGAGCAGACCGCCGATCCGGTCGGCTTTCTCGAACAGGACTACGTCGTGACCGGCGCGCGCCAGCTGCTGGGCGCAGGCGAGTCCGGCCGGTCCCGATCCGATCACCGCGACGCGCTTGCCCGTCCTGGTCGCCGGCAGCAGCGGCACCACCCAGCCTTCTTCCCAGCCCTTGTCGATGATGAAATGCTCGATCGACTTGATGCCGACCGGGTCGTCGTTGATGTTGAGCGTGCACGCGGCCTCGCACGGCGCCGGGCAGATCCTGCCCGTGAACTCCGGGAAGTTGTTCGTCGAGTGCAGCACGTCCAGCGCCGTCCGCCACTGCTGCCGGTAGACGAGATCATTCCAGTCCGGGATCACGTTGTTGACCGGGCAGCCGCTCTGGCAGAACGGAATGCCGCAGTCCATGCAGCGCGCACCCTGCTTCGACGCCGCGTCATCCTTGAGCGCCAGCACGAACTCGCGATAGTTGCGGACGCGCTCCGCCGCCGGCAGCAACGCTTCCTGGATGCGCTGGAGTTCCATGAAGCCGGTGATCTTGCCCATTTCAGGCAGCCTCTTTCTGCTTGGTCGACGCAGCCGGTTTCGCCGCGGACTGCCGCGCATGCATCTCGCCGAGCGCGCGCTTGTACTCGCTGGGGAACACCTTGACGAACCGCGCGCGCGCGGCGTCCCAGTCGTCGAGGATGGCCAGCGCGCGGGTGCTGCCGGTGAACCGCAGGTGCCGCTCGATCAATTCGCGCAGCAGTGCCTCGTCGGAACGGCCTGCGTGTTTGAGACGTCCCTTGCCGGCGGCCGCGAGTTGATTTTCGGCGGCCGTCTGCTCCGCGTCGGGCAGCACCGGTTCCAGCGCAACCATTGACGTGTTGCAGTGCGCGGCAAACGTGCCGGCCTCGTCGTAGACGTAGGCCAGCCCCCCGCTCATCCCCGCGGCAAAGTTGCGGCCGGTCCGTCCCAGGACCGCGACGGTACCGCCGGTCATGTACTCGCAACCGTGATCGCCGATGCCTTCGACCACCGCGGTAGCGCCCGAATTGCGGACGCAGAAGCGTTCACCGGCGACGCCGCGGAAATAGGCTTCGCCGGCGATCGCGCCGTACATCACGGTGTTGCCGATGACGATGTTGTCCTCCGGCTTTGCCGGGCACGCCGGGTCCGGATAGACGACGATGCGTCCACCTGACAGCCCCTTGCCGACATAGTCGTTGGTCGCGCCCTGCAGCTCGAAGGTAATTCCGCGCGCAAGGAACGCGCCGAAGCTCTGCCCCGCGATGCCGTCGAATGCCACATGGATCGTATCCTCGGGCAGACCGGCGTGACCGTATTTCCGCGCGACGGTGCCGGACAGCATGGCGCCGACCGAGCGGTGCGCGTTGCGGATCTTGTACGTCAACCGCACGGGCTGCTTCCGCTCGAGCGCGGGCGCCGATGCCGCGATCAGCGCGTGATCGAGCGCGCCCTTGAGGCCATGGTCCTGCACTTCGCAGTGGTGGCGCGCGACCTCGACCGGCATCTGCGGCTGGAAGAAAATCCGCGTGAAGTCCAGACCCTTCGCCTTCCAGTGCCCGATTCCCTTGCGCATGTCGAGCAGATCCGACCGGCCGATCAGTTCCTCCAGTTTCCGCACGCCGAGCTTTGCCATCAACTCGCGCGCTTCCTCGGCGACGAAGAAGAAGAAGTTCACGACGTGCTCGGGCTGGCCCGTGAATTTCTTGCGCAGCTCCGGATCCTGTGTCGCGATGCCCACCGGGCACGTGTTGAGGTGACACTTGCGCATCATGATGCAGCCCTCGGCGACGAGCGGCGCGGTCGAGAAGCCGAACTCGTCGGCGCCCAGCATCGCACCGATCACGACGTCGCGGCCGGTCTTCATCTGGCCGTCCACTTGTACCGCGATGCGGCCGCGCAGCCGGTTCAGCACCAGCGTCTGCTGCGTCTCGGCGAGGCCCAGTTCCCACGGCGTGCCCGCGTGCTTGATCGACGATTCCGGCGACGCGCCGGTGCCGCCGTCGTGGCCCGCAATCGTCACATGATCGGCCTTGGCCTTGGCCACGCCTGCGGCGACCGTGCCCACGCCCACTTCGGATACGAGCTTCACCGAGATCGACGCCTGCGGATTCGCGTTCTTGAGGTCGTGGATCAGCTGCGCGAGGTCCTCGATCGAGTAGATGTCGTGATGCGGCGCCGGTGAGATCAGGCCGACGCCCGGCACCGAGTACCGGATCTTGGCGATGTACTCGGAAACCTTGTGGCCGGGCAGCTGGCCGCCCTCACCGGGCTTCGCGCCCTGCGCCATCTTGATCTGCAGCTGGTCGGCGTTGACCAGGTATTCGGCGGTGACGCCAAAGCGCGCCGACGCGACCTGCTTGATCTTCGAGCGCAGCGAATCGCCTTCCTTGAAGGGGACATCGACGACCGCGCCGTCGATCCGCGATTTGAGCGTTTCGCCGGCCTTCAACAGGGGATAGCGATGGGCATCCTCGCCACCTTCCCCCGTGTTCGACTTGCCGCCGATGCGGTTCATCGCCACCGCGAGCGTCGTATGCGCCTCGGTCGAGATCGACCCCAGGCTCATGGCGCCCGTCGCGAAACGCTTCACGATTTCGGCGGCCGGCTCGACTTCCGCGAGGGGCACCGACGCGGGCGCGAACCGGAACTCGAACAGCCCGCGCAGCGTCAGCATCCGCTTCGTCTGATCGTTGATGAGCGCGGCGTACTCCCTGTAGGTCTGCGCGCTGTTGGAACGTGCAGCGTGCTGCAGCTTGGCGATCGAATCCGGCGTCCACATGTGGTCTTCGCCGCCGGTGCGGTAGTAGTACTCGCCGCCCGCATCGAGCGCATTTGCCAGCAGCGGATCGTTGCCGAACGCCGACTTGTGCAGCCGCGCGGCTTCCTCGGCAATCTCGAACAGGCCGATGCCCTCGACGTTGCTCGCGGTCCCGGTGAAGTACTTGTCGATGAACTCGCGTTGCAGCCCGACCGCCTCGAAGATTTGCGCGCCACAATACGACTGGTACGTGGAGATGCCCATCTTCGACATCACCTTGTAGAGTCCCTTCGAGATCGCCTTGATGAACCGGTAGGAAGATTCCTGCGGCGAGACGCCCGGCACGACATCGGACAGCGTAGCGAGCGTCTCCAGCGCGAGGTAGGGGTGGATCGCTTCGGCTCCGTAGCCCGCGAGCAGCGCAAAATGGTGCACCTCGCGCGCCGACCCCGTCTCGACGACCAGGCCGGTGCTGGTGCGCAATCCCTTGCGGACGAGATGCTGGTGCACCGCCGCCGTCGCCAGCAGCGCCGGGATCGGCAGCAGGTCGCGCGACACCTTGCGGTCCGAGACGATCAGGATGTTGTAGCCGAGATGGATCGCGTCCTCCGCCGCCGCACACAGCGACGCCAGCGCGGCTTCCATGCCGTTGGCGCCCCACGCGGCCGGATAGCAGATGTCGAGCTCGTACGCGTTGAAGGCACCGCCGGTGAAGAGCGCGATGTGGCGGATCTTCTCCATCGCGCCGTTTGTGAGGATCGGCTGCGACGCTTCCAGCCGCATCGGGAGCTCGGCGGCATCTGCCGCTACGTCGACGGCGAGTAGATTCGGCCGCGGCCCGATGAACGTGACGAGCGACATCACGAGCTCCTCGCGGATCGGGTCGATCGGGGGGTTCGTCACCTGCGCGAACAGCTGCTTGAAGTAGTTGTAGAAGACCTTCGGCCGGTTCGACAGCACCGGCAGCGCGGCGTCGTTGCCCATCGACCCGATCGCCTCCTCGCCGGCCAACGCCATCGGAGCGAGAACGACCTTGAGATCCTCCTGCGTGTAGCCAAACGCCTGCTGGCGATCGAGCAGCGGAACCTCGGTATGCTGCGGCGGCGCCGGATCCGGCAGGGCGTCGAGCGCAATCCGCGAGCGCTCGATCCATGCGCGATACGGCTTCGCCGTGGCGAGCGTGCGCTTCAATTCGTCGTCGTCGATGATGCGGCCCTGTTCGGTGTCGACGAGCAGCATCTTCCCCGGCTGAAGCCGCCACTTCTTGACGATCTTGCGTTCGGGGATGTCGAGGACGCCGACCTCGGAGGCCATGATCACGTAGTCGTCGTCGGTGACGATGAAACGCGCCGGACGCAGGCCGTTGCGGTCGAGGGTGGCGCCGATCTGGCGGCCGTCGGTGAACGCCATCGCCGCGGGTCCGTCCCACGGCTCCATCAGCGCCGCGTGGTACTCGTAGAACGCACGGCGGTCCTCGTCCATCAGCGGATTGCCGGCCCAAGCCTCGGGAATCATCAGCATCATTGCATGCGCGAGCGGATAGCCGCCCATCAGCAACAGCTCGAGGCAGTTGTCGAACGACGCGGAGTCGGACTGCCCGTCGTAGATCAGCGGCCAGATCTTGTTGAGATCGCCGCCCAGAACCGTGCTGGCGATGCCCTGCTGCCGCGCGCGGATCCAGTTGACGTTTCCGCGCAGCGTGTTGATCTCGCCGTTGTGGCAGACAAGGCGGAACGGGTGCGCAAGATCCCAGGTCGGAAACGTGTTGGTCGAGAACCGCTGGTGCACCATCGCCAGCGCGGATACCATCGTCTCGTCCGTCAGGTCGATAAAGTATTCGCCTACCTGGTGCGCGAGCAACATTCCCTTGTAGACGACCGTCCGCGACGACATCGAAGGCACGTAGAATTCCTTGCCATGCTTGAGATGCAACGCCTGGATCGCATGGCCGGATTTCTTGCGAATGATGTAGAGCTTGCGTTCGAGCGCGTCACGGTCCATTTCCGTCGTTCCGCGCGCGATGAAAACCTGGCGGATGATCGGCTCGACGAGCTTTGTCTGCTCGGACAGGCCGCTGTTGTCGGTCGGCACGTCGCGCCATCCCAGCAGTATCTGCCCCTCGCTCGCGACCGCGCGCTCGATCTCCTGCTCGCAGGCCCTGCGCGACGCGGGTTCCTTCGGCAGGAACACCATGCCGACGCCGTACTGGCCGATCGCCGGCAACGTCAGCCCCAGCCGGCCGCAGACCTTGCGCAGGAATGCGTCGGGGAGCTGGATCAGGATGCCGGCCCCATCGCCTTGAAGCGGATCGGCGCCGGTGGCGCCCCGGTGCATCAGATTCTCGAGTATCGAAAGACCCTGCGTGACGATGGCGTGGCTTTTCTTGCCCTTGATATGGGCGATGAAGCCGAGCCCGCACGCGTCGTGCTCATTCGCCGGGTCGTACAATCCCTGACGCGCCGGAGGCAGATGCCGTTGTCCCTCGGAACCGTCTTCCACGATGCCCTCGCCGCTGAAAAAGTGATCGTACCGGACGCGCGGAATGCGGCCAGCCTGTCGTTTCGCCAGTTTGTGGCGAAACCTTTTAATATTAGCCGCGATGCTGCAATGCGGCAAGGCGGGTCGCTGCCGTTGGCGCGGGTGGCGAAGCGCACCTGGCGCAACACCTCCCGCCAAACGGTCGCCTTTACCGGAGCAAAGCACTTGCGCCAAGAGGCCTGTTAGGCTTTAATCTGAACAAAGTGGGCTAGACGCTTGTTGCAACGTTAAAATCGGCATCGGCTACCGACATTCTTTAGGACATCATCATCAGGACTTCCGCCATGATGGAATACCGTTCGACCGCCGCCTGGATGCGAACCTTCGCCACCCTGCTCGCCGCAGCGGCAACGCTGGGGTTGGGCGCGTGCGGCGGCGGCAGCGGCGCGCCGAACAATCCCAACGAACCCGGTCCGGTCATTCCCGCCGCTCTTCAGGTGCTTCCGGCGGTCTCGACGGCGTACGCGGGCGTGCCCGCCACGCTCACCGTCACCGGGGGGGTGCCCCCGTACCGGGCGTTTTCGAGCAATCCTTCGATACTGCCTGTGTCACAGGCCGTCGCCGGCGATACCGTGCTGTTGCTGGGCAATGTCGTCCTCGGCGACACCGCGGTGAGCATTACCGTCCAGGACGCGGTTGGTACGCCGGTCACTGCGCAGGTTGTCGTGAAACCCGCGCCGCTCCTGCCGAACCTCATCACCATCAAACCGAACACCGACTGCCCGGCCGGCAATCTGTGCGCCGGAGGTACCGGCACCGCATCGGTGGTCGTCACCGGACCCGGGGGAGCCGGAATCCCCGGACGCCAGGTCCGGTTCGACGTGATCACCGGCAGCTTTGCCATCCAGAGTTCCGACCCGGCGCAGCCATTGGTGCAGACGCTGACAGTGGTCAGCGACCAGTTCGGCAATGCGGTAGTCGGCATCGCCATTCCGGTCGGCGCCGTCACGCAGATCGCGACCATCCGCGCAACCGATGTGACGACGGGCAACCAGGTCACCGGCCAGTTCACCATCCAGCAGATCACCAGCGGCGCCGCCATTCTGTCGATGATTCCGAGCGGCAACACGACGATCACCGGGCCGCTCAAGGATGTATGCTCGGCGGGCGTGCGCGTGAACTTCTATATTTTCGGCGGCACGCCCCCGTATGACGTCAAGGTGCCGTTCCCGGATGCCGTCTTCCTCAACGGCGTGCCGGTGCTCACCAACGGTGGCGGGTTCACGGTAACCACCAACGGCTCGTGCTTCACTACGATGCCGTTCTCGGTGACCGAC
>JAAFGU010000056.1 GCA_010365205.1 Aromatoleum sp.
ACGGCTTCATCGGCCATCATCTGTCCAACCGGATCATCGCCGACACCGACTGGGAGGTCTACGGGATGGACATGCAGGTGGACCGCATCGCGGACCTGCTGCCGGAGAAGCGCTTCCACTTCTTTGAGGGCGACATCACGATCAACAAGGAGTGGATCGAGTATCACATCAAGAAATGCGACACGGTGCTGCCGCTGGTGGCGATCGCCACGCCGGCAACCTACGTGCGCGAGCCGCTGCGCGTGTTCGAACTCGACTTCGAGGCGAACCTGCCGATCGTCCGCCAGTGCGTCCGCCACAAGCGCCGGATCATCTTCCCGTCGACCTCCGAAGTGTACGGGATGTGCGCAGACGCCGAGTTCGATTCCGAGACGTCCGAACTCGTCCTGGGTCCGATTAACAAGCCGCGCTGGATCTACTCGTGCGCGAAGCAGCTAATGGACCGCGTGATCCACGCCTACGCGATGCAGGAAGGCCTCGATTACACGCTGTTCCGGCCATTCAACTGGATCGGCTCCGGCCTCGACTCGATCAATACGGCCAAGGAAGGCTCGTCGCGCGTGACCACGCAGTTTCTCGGTCACATCGTCCGCGGCGAGACGATCAAGCTGGTCGACGGCGGCACGCAGAAGCGTGCGTACACCTACATCGACGACGGCATCTCCGCGCTCATGAAGATCATCGCCAACGAAGGCGGCGTCGCGACCGGAAAAATCTACAACATCGGCAATCCGGCAAACAATTTCTCGGTGCGCGAGCTCGCGACGATGATGCTCGATCTTGCGCTCACTTATCCGGAGTACCGCGACACCGCCAGGAACGTGAAGATCGTCGAGACCACGTCCGCCGAATACTACGGCGAGGGCTATCAGGACGTGCAGAATCGGGTGCCGAAGATCACGAACACCTGCGCCGACCTCGGATGGAAACCGACGGTGCCGATGGACGAGGCCCTGAAACGCATTTTCGACGCTTACGCCGGGCAGGTTGGCGAGGCGCAGCGGCTGGTCGAATAGCCGGGACAGGCGCCCGGCCGATAAGGGGTGGGAGAGCGCACGCCCGGCGTCGACCGGGAACACGGTCCCTCCATTGCAACCTGCGCCGCCGCGCTGTTCCAGGCCCCTGCCCATTCGCGCCGGCTCCCGGCGAATCCAAATGCACCTCGCCCTCAAGATCGACGTCGACACGCTGCGCGGTACGCGCGAAGGCGTCCCCAACCTCGTCACGCTGCTGAAAAAACACGGCGTCGGCGCGACGTTCCTGTTTTCGCTCGGGCCGGATCACACCGGCCGCGCGATCAAGCGGGCGTTCCGTCCGGGGTTCATGGGCAAGGTCCGTCGCACGTCCGTCGTCAAGCACTATGGCCTGCGCACACTGCTCTACGGGACGCTGCTGCCGGGTCCGGACATCGGCCGGCGCGGGGCCGACGTGATGCGCGCTGTGCGTGGCGAGGGCTTCGAAATCGGCATCCACACCTGGGACCACATTCGCTGGCAGGACGGCGTCGCGGAGGCGGACGCCGCCTGGACCGCAGCCGAGATGCGGCGCGCCTGCGATCGCTTCACCGACGTGTTCAAGGAAGATCCGCTGACGCACGGCGCCGCCGGCTGGCAGATGAACGTGCACGCGCTGCGCCTCACGCAGCGTCTGGGCTTCGAGTACTGCTCGGACGGCCGCGGGACCTACCCCCATCTGCCGGTGTGGAACGCCGAACTGATCCGCTGCCCGCAGCTGCCGACGACTTTGCCGACGTTGGACGAGCTGATCGGCGTCGGAGCGGTCACCGAAGACAACGTCGCCGCGCACCTGCTCGAATTGACGAAGGAACCGAATCCGGCGGGGCACGTCTTCACGTTGCATGCCGAACTCGAAGGCATGCGGCTCGCGCCGGCGTTCGACCGGCTGCTGACCGGCTGGAAGGCGCAGGGCTGGACGCTCGGAACGACGCGCGCTCTGTACGAGACGCTACAGCCGATGGCACTGCCGCGCTGCGAGGTCGGGCCCGGCGAAGTGGCCGGCCGCTCGGGCACACTGCTCGTCCAGGGGTCCGAATTCCTGGGCGACGTCGACCTCGCCGAGGCCGCGTGAACGGAACCTGTGCCGCCGCGCCGAGTGGAACCCGCGCTGCCTCCAACTGACCCCTCGAACCGGGCGAATGCGGCACGCCGCGACACGCGCGTCTCGGTTCCCACTCTCAGGAGATCACCGATGCTCGGGAAGAAAGTAGCCGACTTTTCCGCACCCGCGACCGGCGGACGCGTGTTCACGCTGTCCGAGCAGAAAGGACATCCGGTCGTCCTCTACTTCTACCCGAAGGACACCACGCCCGGCTGCACGGCGGAAGGCGCTGCCTTCCGCGACCACTACAAGACGTTCGCGAAGGCCGACGCGGTGATCGCCGGCATCTCGCGCGACAGTCTCAAATCCCATGAAGGCTTCAAGGCGAAGATGGGCTATCCGTTCGAGCTGATCTCCGATGCCGACGAGAAGCTCTGCACGCAATTCGGCGTCATCAAGATGAAAAACATGTACGGCAAGAAGGTGCGGGGAATCGAGCGCAGCACGTTCGTCATCGACACCAAGGGCGTTCTGCTGCGCGAATGGCGCGGCGTGAAGGTGCCGGGACCCGCCGAGGAAGTGCTGGAGTTCGTAAAGACACGGTGACGGCCCGCTCGCAGGCGCCGCGGCTGACGTAGCGTTTCCACGTTCGCGCCCGAAGTCGATGGTGCCCGCGATCGGCCCGGTCGCAGTCGCCGCGGCTGACGTACCGATTACACCACAACCGGTGGCGGACAGAACGGGGCCGAACCACCAGCACTTGTGTTCCTCCGGGTCCGCGGCTAGCATGAACTGGAATCGGCCGTGCTCGGTTACCCGCCCTCAGTTGCCCGTGCCGACCGCCACCGCCGCACCGACGCCGCCAAGGAGACCCATGGTAGAGCGCAAGACCCGCCCCACGCCTCTAACCCTCGTTGTCCGCAAATCCGCCCGTCCCGCCGGCAAGCCCGGCTCCGCGACCCGCCTGCACCCGGCCAGCAAGCTGTTCGTGCTGGACACCAACGTGCTGATGCACGACCCCACCAGTCTGTTCCGGTTCGAGGAACACGACATCTACCTGCCGATCCTCACGCTCGAGGAACTCGACAACAACAAAAAAGGGATGACCGAGGTCGCGCGCAATGCGCGGCAGGTCTCGCGCTTTCTCGACGAACTCGTCAACAGCGTCCCCAACGGGATCGCCGAAGGGATCTCGCTCGAAGCCAAATCGGGCGGCGCCGCGTCGGGCAAGCTGTACCTGCAGACCGAGGTGATCACGACGGTGCTGCCGGCATCGCTCGCCAACGGCAAGGCCGACAACCAGATCCTCGCCGTCGTGATGCACCTGCAGCACCTGCATCCGAAGCGCAGCGTGATCCTGGTGTCGAAGGACATCAACATGCGAATCAAGGCGCGCGCGCTGGGGATCGCCGCCGAGGACTATTTCAACGACAAGGTGCTCGAGGACACCGAGCTCCTTTACAGCGGAATGCGCGAGCTGCCCGCCGATTTCTGGGACCGCCACGGCAAGGGAATCGAGTCGTGGCAGCAGGGCGGGCATACGTATTACCGGGTCGCCGGCCCGCTGGTGCCGTCGCTGCTCGTCAACGAGTTCGTGTTTCAGGAAGTGCCGGGTCAGGCGCCGCTGTTCGCGACGGTCAAGGAACTGACCGGCAAGAACGCGGTGATCGCAACGCTCAAGGACTATACGCACCAGAAGAACAACGTCTGGGGCATCACCGCGCGCAACCGGGAGCAGAACTTCGCGCTCAACCTGCTGATGAACCCCGACATCGACTTCGTATCGCTGCTGGGACAGGCGGGCACCGGCAAGACGCTGCTGACGCTCGCCGCGGGCCTGATGCTGACGCTCGAATTCAAGGTGTATTCCGAGATCATCATGACCCGCGTCACCGTCCCGGTCGGCGAGGACATCGGCTTCCTGCCCGGCACGGAGGAGGAGAAAATGAACCCGTGGATGGGCGCGCTCGAGGACAACCTCGACGTGCTGAACAAGACCGACGACGAGGCCGGCGAATGGGGCCGTGCCGCGACGCGCGACCTGATCCGCTCGCGGATCAAGGTGAAGAGCCTCAACTTCATGCGCGGCCGCACGTTCATCAACAAGTTCCTGATCATCGACGAGGCGCAGAACCTGACGCCCAAGCAGATGAAGACGCTGATCACGCGGGCCGGCCCGGGCACCAAGGTCGTCTGCCTCGGCAACATCGCGCAGATCGACACGCCTTACCTGACGGAGGGCAGTTCCGGCATCACCTATGTCGTCGACCGCTTCAAAGGCTGGGGGCACTCGGGCCACGTCACGCTGACCCGCGGCGAGCGCTCGCGCCTCGCCGATCACGCGGCGGAAATACTCTAGTCCGCCGCGGTCCGCGCCGCCGCGGCGAACATGTCCGCCAGTGTGGTAGCCAGCGGAATCTCGGGCAATGCGCCGACCAGCGCGCGCAGCTTCGCCGCGGACCCGACGAGCCGGCGCGGCTCGTTCGTGCGGACGAGCGCGGGATTCACGCGGATGTCGATCCGGTGCCCGGTGAGCTCCTCGAGGCACGCGACGATGTCGCGGATCGAAATTCCGATCCCCGAGCACAGATTTACTGCCTGCCCGGCGGCCGCCGGACAATCGATGAGCCGCCGATAGGCAAGGGCGACGGTGCGGACGTCGAGAAAGTCGCGTACGACGTCGACGTTGCCGAGCTCGATCGTCGCGGCGGCCTGCGCAAAGTGACGGACGATCTTGGGCACCAGGAACGGTTCAGGCTGTCCGGGCCCCGTATAGTTGAACGGACGCACGACGGTGACCGGCAGCGTCCCGCGAAACAGCGACGCAGCCTGTTCCATCGCGAGCTTGCTGATCGCGTAATGACTCGCCGGGGCGGGTATCGCAGACTCGTCCAGCGTGCCGGTCTCGACGTCCCCATAGATCCGCGCGCTGCTCGCCAGAATGATGCCGCGCCGGCCGTGCCCCTGTTCGGCCAGCGCATCCAGCAAAGCCAGCGTGCCCAGCAGATTGGTCCGATAGATGTCCTCGGCGCGGCCGTGCTCGACCGACGCGATGGCCGCGAGATGGATGACGCGATCGGGTGCGGCCGCGCTTACGGCCGCGGCGACGGCGGTTGCATCGAGCAGATTGCCCTCGACCTCGCCGGCCTTCGGCGCCGACTCGACCAGGCCGACGACGCCAAAGCCGTCCTCCCGCAGGCGCTCGCACAGATAGCGTCCGGTGAACCCACGCGCGCCGGTGACGAGCACCCGCTCAGAACGAAACGCCACGCTCTACCCGCGTGAGATCGGCCTCGACCATCATCCGCGCCAGCGCTTCGAGCGACGTCGTCGCTTCCCAGCCGAGCTCGCGTTTCGCCCTGCCCGGGTCGCCGGTCAGCACGTCGACTTCGGCGGGCCGATAAAACGCCGGACTGACGCGGACGAGCGTGCGCCCGGATTTCGCGTCGACGCCCACTTCGTCGAGTGCCGTTTCGCGCCACGCGATCGCGACGTCGGCGGCGCCGAAGGCGAGCTCGACGAAGCGGCGCACCGTCTCCGTGCGGCCGGTCGCCAGCACGTAGGTATCCGCCCGCGCGGCCGCGAGCATTCGACGCATTCCGTCGACGTATTCCGGCGCGTAGCCCCAGTCGCGCCGCGCGTCGAGATTGCCGAGCTCGAGTGTTTCCTGCTTGCCCAGCACGATGCGGGCTACGGCGTCGCTGATCTTGCGCGTGACGAACTCGCGTCCGCGCAGCGTCGACTCGTGGTTGAACAGGATGCCGCTGGCGGCGAAGATGCCGTGCGCCTCGCGGTAGTTGACCGTCATCCAATGCGCGTAGAGCTTGGCCACTCCGTACGGACTGCGCGGGTGGAACGGCGTCAGCTCGTTCTGAGGCGACGCTTGCACCTTGCCGAACATTTCCGACGTGCTGGCCTGGTAGAACCTGATCGACGGATCGACGTTCCGGATCGCTTCCAACAGATTGACCGCGCCGATGCCGGTGACCAGTCCGGTGTTGACCGGTTGATCGAACGAGACCGCGACGAAGCTCTGCGCGGCGAGGTTATAGACTTCCCGCGGCCGCGCCGAGGCGAGGAGGCGCATGCTCGATCCCGGATCGAGCAGGTCGAGCTCGACCAGATGGAGTTCGGGATGGCGCTCTATGCCCAGATCCTCGATGCGCCAGAAATTGACGGAACTGGTGCGGCGGTAGGTGCCAAAAACGCGGTAGCCATGCTCGAGCAGACACTGGGCGAGGCAGGCTCCGTCCTGGCCCGTAACGCCGGTCACGATCGCGGAATTCGGAGTGGGCATTGTCGGCCGCGGGGTTGCGGGTTCTCGGAAAGGTCGGGCCGCGTCGCGCTCAGCGCAGACGTTGCCGCGAGATCATGATGTTCTGAATCAGGTCCGGGTCCTCGAACAGCGCTTCCCAGTTCGCGGGCGCGAGGACGCCGTCGGGCTTGATCGTCCAGCAGATGAATTCGCGCTCGCGGAAGAATTCAACGACGAACCGTGCGTCGCAATTGTACCGGGCCAGCATCGCAACGCAAAACTCCATCATGATCTTGAGCCGCGGCGAGCGGTCGATCAGCTTGGCCATTCCTTTCAGCGCCAGCCCTTCCGCGCCCTCGATATCCATTTTCATCGCGTCGATCTTCGCGAGACGCGTGCCGAAGTGCTCGTCGAGGGACACGCAGTGGACCATTTCGGACTCGACCTGACCCGAATGGTGGAGTTCCAACGTGTCTTTGCGCGTCGAGGCCAGATGGCCGGCGCCGGACCAGTAGCGGTCGTACACCAGGTTCACGTCGCGCGCCGCGTCCGCCACCGCGAGCTTCGCCAGCGTCACCACGGCGTCCAGGCCATTGACGTGGACCGTCGCCCGCAACAGCTCGTAGAAATTGCTGCTTGGCTCGAACGCGTAGACGTGCCCCGTAAGGCCGACGCATGCGCCGGCCAGCACCGTGTAGACACCCTGATTGGCGCCGATGTCGAGAACGGTGTCGCCCGGCCGCAGCAGCGGGCAGAAGGCCGTCGCGTAGTGGTTTTCCCAGACGCCGCCGAGCAACAGCTGCGATCCGATGTCGATGCTCCGCGTGTCCACGAAAATCTTGTGTCCGGTGCGAAGGTACGTCAGCGCGCGGTGATCCCCGAGGTAGGCCACCTGCGAGCAGAGTACGTCCTGCACCGCCTCGCGGTACATCTGCACCATCGACGCGACTTCCTTCGCGATTCCGGAGAGCGTCTGCTCGATCCGCGCGACTCTCGTCGCCATGTCGGCCGCGTCAACCGCAGGCAGCGGCCGCTCGCGCGTTTCGGCGAGCTGGCGCACGGCGTTGTATTCCCCTGCGCGGACGAAGTCGTCGAAGACGTTCGGCGGCGCGAGAAACCGTTCGCGCCGATCGGCGTGCTCGGCGGCGAGGTAGTACCGGTTGAGACCATCGAAATAGACGAATTCGTACGCCGCCGCGGTGAGCAGGGGCTCCCAGGCATCGTGCCGCGATACCGAAGTCAAGGGCTCGATCGCCTCCACGACGATGATCCATGGTCGCTGCGTGACGAGATCGCAACCCCTCAGCGCGTCCGCCTCCGCGCCCTCGACGTCGATCTTGAGGAAATGCACTTCTCCGCTGACATGCTCGGCCCAGACGTCGCGCAGGCGCCGTTGCGACACCCGCATCGGCCGCACCTGCCATCCGGCGCGGCGATGCCGGTCCGCGATCGTCGCGTCCAGCGTCGAGAGCCCGGTATCGACGACGTCGTGGAAATCGCGCTCGCCGTCGGCATCGCCGATCACGATCCGAAGGTTGATGTCGCGCGGTCGCGCGGTGCACAGTGCCTCGTGATACTTCGGGACGGGCTCGACGTTGATGCCGGACCAGCCAAGTTCGTAGAAGGCGCGGGTCACCGAATCGAGATCGGGATCGTTGGCGCCGACGTCGATGTAGAAGCCGCGCGGCACGTCGCCGAGCGCGCGCACCAACATCACGTCTTCATAGTTCTGGGCGTGGGAGATGAAGCGCATGGCCGCCATCGTCTTTGATTGGAATTCCCGCCGCGTCGCCGACTGAAGTGCAGTACTCGCGGAACATCGTGATCAGCGCCGCGTCGGATTCGGCAGTCGACGCTCCGCCCTCGGCCGCGACGTACGGGGCCGGTGGCGATCGATCGCGCCCGGCACGTGGACCGGTTCCAGATCCCGGCTCCGACGAACTCCGCGGGCAGGCCCCGCGCGCGGTAAGCGCCGTCCTCCCCGGTGACGCCCGTGACGATCGCGGTCTTCGATGAGATCATGGCATTGCTTATCGATGGCGCCTGCGCATACCGGGCATTGTAGCCGCTCGGACATACGGTCGCGGCGCTCGCTCCGTGCCGGGTCTGTATGTTCCGGCGGCAACGTCGCCCAATGCGCGCCATAGCAGCACGTCCTCACCGTTCTGGGCATGCGAGACGAAGGGCATCGCGGGCATCGGGCGAGTCTCAGCCACGCGCCGTTGCCGGCGCCTCGGTGGCCGGCGCCAGCAGTCCCAGCTCGGACAGCCGCCGGCGCATCAGCGCGGCGGCGTTCGCCTGCGTGAAGCGCGTGCGAATGTCGTGTCGGCCGCGAGCCGCGATCCGCCTCCGGAATCCGGCGTCGTCGACGAGCCGCCGCATCCAGTGCGCCGCATGTTCGATGTCCGGATCTGCCCAGCGAAACCGCTCGTCGTTATACAGGTACTCGCCTTTGCGGATCGGGACCAGCGTGCAGTCGACGAGACAGCTGTTGTCGTCGTCCATGAACTCGAGGTTGCCCGAGTAGCGCGTGCCGATCACCGGCTTGCCCTGGTACATCGACTCGGCGAGGCCGAGCCCCAGTCCCTCGGCGCGGTGCAGCGACGCGTACGCGTCAACGACGCTCTGCAGGCCCGACACCTGGTCGCGGCTGTAAAATCCGTCGACGATGACGATCCGGTCGTCGCCGCCGATCAGGTCCCGCATCGCCCGCAGCTTTTCCGGCTGGCGGGCGCCGTTGATCGATTTGATCACGAGGCCGACGTCGCGTCGGGCCGGACCGAACGCCCGCATGAATGCCGCGATGCAGGCGTCGGGATTCTTGCGGGTGATGAAGGAATTGAAATCGAAGCTGAACAGAAAAAAGAAACGGTCGTCGGGCAACCCGAATTCCGTCCGTGTGTACGGCCGTGAAACGGTGACCTCGATCGGCGTCGGGATCTTGACCACGGGCTTTCGCGTGGCGCGGCGCATCGCGTCGGCGATGAACTCGGTCGCCACCCAGATCTCGTCGACGTCGGCGAACGCGTGGTCCCATTCGCGCGGCACCTGCTCCAGCTCCCAAAACCAGTAGCCGACGTTGCAGCGGCCTGCGGCGGTCCCGTCGACGAGCAGGCTGCGGATGGGCCGCATCATGTCGGGATTGAGGCAGAACACCGCGCAACGGTGGGAAAGCTCGTCGACGACGTGCGCGGCTATCGACCGGTCGGCCTGGCGCGTGATCAATCCCAGGTCGACATCCTGGACGGCGAACGGAATCCCGCCCACGACGCACGCCTTCGCCAGCGCGCGGAGGCTCTCGCCCAGGCCGAACTCACCGTACGCGAACCCGACGAGGTCGACGCCGGGCGCCACCGCCGTCGTCGCGCGCGCCACCTGACGGGTCAGCACCGTTTCGCCCAGTCGCTCGAGTTCGGCGAGCGGGAGCGCGAGGACGTGGCCGATGTGGAACACGGTCTTGATGAAATGCATGCGCCAATGGGCGACGCACGGGGCGAACGGGTTCGGCGGAACCCAGTCGTCGCGGCAGGCGTCCGCGTAGTACGCGGCGAACATCGCGACGTGCGCCGCGTCGATGTCGGCCGACCGCAGAGGCGCGGACGTCGAAAGCGGTAGCTCGATCCGGCGCACGAATTCGCGCGACTGCACGAGAGCGGGTTCCGCGAGGGACAGCGCACGCAGGCAGAAATCCCATGCCCACGTGTGCGGCAGATCGCGAAACCCTCCGGTGGCGTCGTACAGCGTGCGCCGAAAGAACAGGTTCGCCATGTCGACGGCCACGAACTCCTGGTGAATGAGCGTGTGACCGACCGTGTCGGCCTCGGCGAACGCCTCCAGCCGCTCCGTCCAACTCGCCACGCGCGCATCGTGCTCCGGCCCCACGGGTCGGCCGGCGGCGTCGATGAACGCGACGTTCGAAAAGCCCCAATCGCCGCCGCATCCGGTGACCGCGTCGACCATCGTCGCGAGTCGCGTGGACGCGAATGCAGCGCGCCCGGCCAGCAC
>JAAFGU010000057.1 GCA_010365205.1 Aromatoleum sp.
GGCGCGCTGGTCGACGCTTCCGGAACGGGCGACGGCGCCTCCGCACGAGACGGAGGCTGCCGCACCTGGAAAAACACCTCGTCCTGGCGGATCATCCCCAGTTCCGATCGCGCGCGTTCCTCGATCGCTTCGAAGCCCGTCTTCAGATCGCGGACGTCCGCATCGAGCGCGTCGTTACGCACCTTCAATTTCGCATTGGCTTCGCGTTGCGCCACCACCTGCCGATCGAGTTCGCGCACCTGCAGCCAGCCGCCCCTGCCGAGCCACATCGGGTACTGCAGCGCGGCAACGAGCACGACGATGAAGAGGGCGAGCCAGCGCAAAGGCGTGTCTGCCGCGTCACTTCAGTTGAAAGAATGCGGCGCGTCCCGGATAGGCGGCCGCCTCGCCCAGGTCTTCCTCGATCCGCAGCAGCTGGTTGTACTTGGCGATTCGGTCCGAGCGCGACAGCGAACCGGTCTTGATCTGGCCGGCGTTGGTGCCTACCGCGATGTCGGCGATCATGCTCTCCTCGGTCTCGCCGGAACGATGGGAGATGATGGCGGTGTAACCCGCCCGGTTCGCCATCGTGATCGCGGCGAACGTCTCGGACAGCGTGCCGATCTGGTTGATCTTGATCAGGATCGAGTTCGCCACGCCCTTGGCGATTCCCTGCTTCAGTATTTTGGTGTTGGTGACGAAGACGTCGTCGCCGACGATCTGCACCGACCTGCCCAGCCGGTCGGTCAGGAGCTTCCAGCCGTCCCAGTCGTGCTCCGACATCCCGTCCTCGATGCTGATGATCGGGTACTTGTCGCACCAGGCCGCAAGGTAGTCGACCATCTGCAAGCGCGTGAGCTTAAGGTTCTCCGACGCGAGGTTGTAGACGCCGTCCTCGTAGTACTCGCTCGCCGCGCAGTCGAGCGCCAGCGCGATGTCGGTTCCCGGCACGTAGCCGGCCTTGTCGATTGCCTCGACCAGCAGTTGCAGTGCCGACTCGTTCGACGGCAGGTCCGGCGCGAAGCCGCCCTCGTCGCCGACGGTCGTGGGCATCCCGCGGGCATCGATGATCTTCTTCAGTGTGTGGAAGACCTCGGCACCGTAGCGCAACGCCTCGCGGAAGCTCGGGGCGCCGATCGGTACCAGCATGAACTCCTGCAGATCCACCTTGTTGTTGGCATGCGCGCCTCCGTTGATCACGTTCATCAGCGGCACAGGCAGCTGCATTTCGCCGGCGCCGCCGAGATAGCGGTACAGCGGCAACGCCGATTCGTCGGCCGCGGCTTTCGCCACCGCGCAGGACACCGCCAGCATCGCGTTGGCCCCCAGCCGCGACTTGTTCTCGGTGCCGTCGAGTTCGATCATCGTCTTGTCGATGAATGCCTGCTCGCTGGCATCGAGGCCGATGATCGCCTCGCAAATCTCGGTGTTGACGTTCTCGACCGCGCGCAGCACGCCCTTGCCGAAATAGCGCGCGGCGTCGCCGTCCCGCAGCTCGGTGGCCTCCTTCGATCCGGTCGACGCGCCGGACGGCACCGCGGCGCGGCCGGAGACGCCGGACTCGAGGACGACGTCGGCTTCGATGGTGGGATTGCCGCGGGAATCCAGGATTTCGCGGGCGATGACGTCGACAATGGCACTCATGCTGGTTTCCCCAATGAATCGTTGCTGGTTTTGCGCTGCGGATGCCTCAGTGCACTGTTCAGTCGCTGACCCATTCGCCGAGCTCGTAGTCGCAGATCAGCCAATCCGCGAATTCGCGCAGCTTCGCCACGACGTCCTGATGCGCCGGGTGCGGCGCGTACGCGTCGAGATCGGCGCGCGTGGCGAAGCCCATGTTGATGCCGTAATCGTAGGCGATCGGCCGGTCGGTCGTGTTCCAGCCGCTTTCGAAGCGGACGATGCCGCTGCATTTCTGCTCCAGCGCCGCGAGCAGGGGCTCCCATGCCTGCACCCTCGGATCGTCGCGAGTGACGCCGGGCTTCAGCTTGATCAGGGCGAGGTGCACGTACATCGGGATCCTCCGGCTCGGGCACGCCGCATCAGCCACGCTCCATCATGGCGTTTTCGGGAAAGCCGGCGCGCTTCGCGGCGGCGTCGAGATTCTTAAGGGTCTCGAGCAACTCACGCATCAGCGGCAGCGGCCACGCATTCGGACCGTCGGACAGCGCCTGTTCCGGTCGCGGATGCGTCTCCATGAACACACCGGCCACACCGGCGGCAACGGCAGCGCGCGCCAGCACCGGGACGAATTCGCGCTGGCCGCCGCTCGACGTGCCCCGCCCGCCCGGCAGCTGCACCGAGTGCGTCGCGTCGAACACCACGGGACAGCCGGTGCCGCGCATGATCGCGAGACTCCTCATGTCGGACACCAGGTTGTGATACCCGAACGACGCGCCGCGCTCGCAGACCAGGATGTTGTCCTGGCCGCTGGCCTCTTTCGCCTTGTTCACCACCTGCAGCATGTCCTCGGGGGCGAGAAACTGGCCCTTCTTGACGTTGACCGGCTTGCCGGCGCGCGCGACCGCGTGGATGAAATCGGTCTGCCGGCAGAGGAACGCGGGCGTCTGCAGCACGTCGACGACGGCGGCGACCTCGGCCACTTCCGACTCGGCGTGCACGTCGGTCAGGATCGGCACCCCGACCTGGCGCCTGACCTCGGACAGGATGCGCAAGCCCTCCACCATGCCGGGGCCGCGGAACGACGATCCCGAACTCCGGTTGGCCTTGTCGTACGATGACTTGAAGATGAACGGAATGTGCAGCGCGGCGCAGATTTCCTTCAGCTGTCCCGCAACGTCGATCTGAAGCTGCTCGGATTCGACGACGCACGGCCCCGCGATCAGGAACAACGGCCGGTCCAGACCGACCTCGAAACCGCAAAGCCTCATCACGGCCGGCGTCAAACCGACGCGACGAGTTCGACGACGGCGGACGAGGCGCCGCCCCGCGCGCGCCGCTGCTGCTCCAGCGCCGCGTTGACGAATCCGATGAACAGCGGATGGCCGCGCCGCGGATTGGACGTGAATTCAGGGTGGAACTGGCAACCGAAAAACCACGCGTGTCCCGGCAGCTCGACCATCTCGCACAGATCGCCGGCCGACTCGCTTTTCGCGCGCGCGCCGACGAAGAGGCCGGCGCCCTCGAGCCGGGTCAGATAGTGGTTGTTGACCTCGTAGCGATGGCGATGACGTTCGGTGACCGTCGTCGTGCCGTAGATCCGATGCGCAAGCGAGCCCGCCACCACGGTGCAGGGCTGGGCGCCCAGGCGCATCGTGCCGCCGAGGTCGGAACTCGTGGTGCGCCGCTCGATCGAGCCGTCGCGGTTCTGCCACTCGGTGATCAGCGCGACGACCGGATGCGGAGTCGCCGGATCGAATTCGGTGCTGTTGGCGCCGACCAGACCCGCCTTGTGCCGCGCGTACTCGATGACGGCCAGCTGCATGCCGAGGCAGATGCCGAGGTAGGGCACGTTGTTCTCGCGCGCGTAGCGAATCGCCTTGATCTTGCCTTCGACGCCGCGCTTGCCGAACCCGCCCGGGACCAGAATGGCGTCCATGCCGGCGAGCGGTTCGACGCCGTCGCGTTCGATCGCTTCGGAGTCGACATAGTGGATGTGGACCTTCGACCGAGTGTGGATGCCGGCGTGGATCAGCGCTTCGGACAGCGACTTGTACGACTCGGTGAGGTCGACGTACTTGCCGACCATCGCGATGTGAACAGAGTGTTCCGGATGCTGCAGCGCGTCCACCAGATGATTCCACACCGACAGGTCGGTCGGCGGCGGGTTGATCTCGAGTTTCTTGCACACGATCGCGTCGAGATTCTCCGCGTGCAATGCCGCCGGAATCTTGTAGATCGAATCGGCGTCGAGCGCAGGGATCACCGCCTCGGCAGGGACGTTGGTGAACAGCGCGATCTTGCGGCGGTCGCTGTCGGGCAGCGGGCGGTCGGCGCGGCACAGCACGACGTCGGGCTGGATGCCGATCTCGCGCAGCTCCTTCACCGAGTGCTGCGTGGGCTTCGTCTTCATCTCGCCTGCGGTCGGAATGAACGGCACCAGCGTCAGATGGATGTAGCAGACGTTTTCACGGCCCAGCGTGATGCCCATCTGCCGGATCGCCTCGAGAAACGGCAGCGACTCGATGTCGCCGACGGTGCCGCCGACTTCGACGACTACTACTTCGGCCTCACGCCCGTCCATCATCATTGCGCCGGCGGCGATCCAGCTCTTGATCTCGTCGGTAATGTGCGGAATCACCTGGACGGTACCGCCGAGATAGTCGCCGCGGCGCTCCTTGCGGATCACGCTCTCGTAGATCTGGCCGGTGGTGAAATTGTTGCGCTTCGCCATGCGGACATCGGTGAAGCGCTCGTAGTGACCAAGGTCGAGGTCGGTCTCGGCGCCGTCCTCGGTGACGAACACCTCGCCGTGCTGAAACGGACTCATCGTTCCAGGGTCGACGTTGATGTACGGGTCGAGCTTGAGATTGGTGACGCGGACGCCGCGGGAAGCGAGAATCGCGGCGAGCGACGCGGCGGCGATGCCCTTCCCCAGAGAGGAAACCACGCCGCCGGTCACGAAGACGAACTTGGTCATAGCGCGACAAGTCCCGGAAATTTCCATTCTACATGGAATCCGGGCAGGCGGCATCCGACGGCGGCCGCGACTTTAGTCGACGTTCTCGAGTCCGGCTGCCAGCCTGGCGCGAACCGTCTCGCGCCCGAGCAACGTCAGCACCGCGTCGATGGCCGGCGTCTGCGGCGTGCCGCAGACAAGCATACGCATCGCCATCATCACCTGCGGCGGCTTCAGCCCCTGCCGTCCCGCTGCCGCTTTCAGTGCGGTGCCGATCGTCTCCCGGCGCCAGTCGAGCGTCGCGAACTCGGCGGCGAGATCCGCGAGCGCCTGACGGCGGCCGTCGGCGACGTACTCTGCGAGCGTCTCGCGCGCCGGATGCGGGGTCGCGTAAAAATAGTGCGCGGCGTCGGCCATTTCGGTGAGCGTCGCGATGCGATCGCGCAGCAACGTCGCTACCGGACCCGGTGCGGGACCCGCGTTGACGTCAAGTCCGGCACGTTCGAGAAAAGGCACCAGGCGCCGCCCAAGCTCGTCCTCGGGCAGCCGTTTCATATGTTCCTGGTTCACCCACTTGAGCTTGTCGGAATCGAAACGCCCCGGTGATGATGACAGCCCCGACAGATCGAACCAGGCGACGAATTGCTCGCGCGAGAAAATCTCGTCGTTGCCGTGCGCCCAGCCCAGGCGCGCCAGATAGTTGACGACGGCCTCGGGAAGATAGCCGTCGTCGCGATACTGGAGGACGCTCCGCGCGCCGTGACGCTTGGACAGCTTCTCGCCCTCGGGCGTGAGCACCGTCGGCAGGTGCGCGTAAACGGGAGGATCGGCGCCGAGCGCACGGAAGATGTTGATCTGGCGCGGCGTGTTGTTGACGTGGTCGTCGCCCCGGATCACATGCGTGATTTTCATGTCGAGGTCATCGACAACCACGCAGAAATTGTACGTCGGCGTTCCGTCCGGTCGGGCAATGACGAGGTCGTCGAGTTCATCGTTGGCGATTTCGATCCGGCCCTTCACCGCATCGTCCCAGGCGACGCCGCCGCCGACCGGATTCCTGAACCGGATCACCGGCGCGATTCCCGACGGCGGCGTGTTGTCGACCGCATTCTCGGGCCGCCAACGGCCGTCGTAGCGCGGCTTCTCCCCACGCGCCATCTGCGCCGCGCGAAGCTGCTCGAGTTCGGCCGGTGTCATGTAACAGCGATACGCGAGGCCGCGCGCCAGCATGTCGGCGATGACTGCGCGGTAGCGGTCCATCCGCTCCATCTGGAAGTACGGACCTTCGTCACAGTCGAGGCCGAGCCACTCCATCGCGCCGAGGATCGCATCCACCGCTTCGGAGGTCGACCGCTCCGTGTCCGTGTCCTCGATGCGCAGGATGAACACGCCGCCGTGCTTGCGCGCGAACGCCCAGGGAAACAGCGCCGAGCGGATGTTGCCGAGATGGATGTAACCCGTCGGGCTCGGGGCGAAACGCGTGCGGATCGGAGGTGTCACGGAGATGTCCGGCGACGCAAATCGCGCATTTTACCGGACACCTGCGGCGCGCCGCGTTCGGCGGTCACGCGCCGGGCTGCCAGCGCAGGTCGAGCGTGGTCGGCGTCGCCGGATTGGGCGGCTCCTCGGCGAGGGCCATCGTCCCGGGCGTGTGACCATGGGCCCAGAAACGCCCGAAGCGTCGCGCCTCGGCCTCGTTGGCTTTGACCGGGAACGTATCGTAATGGCGGCCGGCGAGATGCGCGACGTGGTAAGTGCAGCCGCCGAGCGCGCGGCCGGCGGTTCATCTGCTGGAACGCGATCTCGAGTTCGTACAGGCGGTCGTCGCGCGCCCCGTCGACGCGCGGTGCCTGGCTCGTCGGGCCGCCCTTGCCCCCTGCGCAGGAAACCGCCCTTGGCGAAGCGCGCGGCGAGACGCCGCAGCAGCGATTCACCCAGCTCGCGTTTTTTCGCCGACAGCGCTTCGTCGTTCCATTCCGGGCCGTCCATGTCGTCGATGGAGACCAAGGTCGGCTCGCCGCCCTGCGTCAAGCGGACGTCGTGTTCGGCGAGGTCGCGATCGACGCGACGGTCGACCTCCCCGATCGCCGTCCACGCGACGTCGCTGTGGAGCTTGGTCGCGCGCGGGTCCTCGCACACGCGCGACACGTGCATCTCGAATCCGAACGCGACTTCACACCGGTCCGTGTAGCCGATGACCGGGGCGGCGTTACCGGGATCCGCGCTGCAGGCGAGCGGCAGCTGGCCTTCGTCGTTTCCCGAGCCCTCGCCGTACACCGCGAATGTGATGCCCAGGCGGTGGAACGCCCGTTCCGCCGGTTCCCGCTTCTGGCCGATCCGCCCCGGCTCGGTCCGCTTCAGCGAGCCGGAAAAGGCCCGGTAATGGGGTCGGACCACCTGGTCGGGGGTCAGCATTTCGTCGTAGAAGGGGCCGGACACCGGGTATTTCTCGAAGGGCCTGAGAGGGACGTCGTTCAGGCGCAAGACGTGGGCCAACCGGGAAATGCTTTGGCGGGCTGGCAGGTTACGGTTTTATCCACAGGCGCGCGTTGGCGCGAGGGTTCGTCTTGAGGCGAACGTCGTACCGCGATCGTGCATTTTTCGTCCTGGACAGCCTATGACACTGTGGCCGACGCGGTTTGACCCTCCTCTTCCTGCCATGGTTAAATCGCCACTCCTGTCTGGGTTCGCGGGGCGGTTAGCTCAGCGGTAGAGCACTGCCTTCACACGGCAGGGGTCGCTGGTTCGATCCCAGTATCGCCCACCACATGAACCAAGGGGTTACGCGCAAGTGTAACCCCTCTTTTTTTGCCGTCGCGGCGGCGGCGAACATGCGCTGCGACGCGACGACGCGGAAGGATTCCTGTGGACGATCTCCTACCGTCGACGCGCTGGTTTTCGAGGCGTACGACGCGCTCTTCGACGTGCACTCGGTGACGGCGATGGCCGAGCGCCTTCTCTCCGGTCACGGCGCCCGGTTGTCGCAGTTGTGGCGTACGAAACAGATCGAGTACACGTGGCTCACCAGCCTGATGGCGCAGGACGGCGGAGCGGCGTGCGCACCCAGGCCCGATTTCGCGGCCGTGACCGCGATGTCGCTGGATTACGCGCTGGATTACGCGCTGGATTACGCGCTGGCTTCGCTGCGCCTCGACCCGCGTCATCGGGCCGGTCCCAACTGCAGGACGCGTATCTGTCGCTCACGCCGTTTCCCGGCGTTGCCGAAGCGTTCGCCGCATTGGCGCCGCGGCCGCGCTGGATACTGTCCAACGGCACGCTGACAATGCTCCAGCCGCCGGTGCGAAACGCGGGGCTCGCGCGCCACATCGACGATCACGACGCTGGCCGACCTGCCGGCGCTCCTCGCCTGACGCCCGTTCGGGCTAGGGCATGTACTGCCCGCCGTTCACCTCGATCACCTGCCCGGTCACGTAGCCGCTGAGCTCGTCCGAAGCCAGGTAGACAAAGGTCCCGGCGCATTCGTCCGGGGCACCCAGGCGATTCATGGGCACCATAGCCTGCATCGCTTTCAACTGCTCCGCCGTCGAATAGCGATCGTGGAAGGGCGTAGTGATCACGCCGGGCGATACCGCATTGACGCGGATGCCGTCGCCGACGACTTCCTTCGCCCACCCTCGGGTCACGGTCGAAACAAAGCCCTTGGCGCCGGCGTAGAGTACGGCACCGCCGCCGCCGCCGTTGCGTGCGGCGATCGACGTCACGTTGATCACATTGCCCGATTTCTGCTTGCGCATGACCGGGGTGACCTCGCGCATGAAGAGCGCAACCTGGGTCACGTTGAGCGCGAGGACGCGATTGATGTGCTCTGCCGTGTAGTCTTCGATCTTGACGCGCCCCAGCATGCCGCCGGCGTTGTTGATCAGCACGTCGATTCGACCATAGGCCGCCATGGTCTGCGCAACAATGCGCCTGACGCTGGCCTCCTCCATTACGTCGCCACCCGCCAGCACCACGGGCGCGCCCAGGGCGCGGATCTGCCCCGCGACCGCTTCGGCCGCATCGCGGCTCGCGTTGTAATGAACCACGAGCTTGCTGCCCAACCGCGCGAAGGCCACCGCTGCCGCGGCGCCGATGCCCGTGGATGCGCCGGTAATGAGCACTACCTTGCCTTTGAGATCCGAGATCATGTCGTGCTCCAGAATGTTGCGTGAGGTCCGTGAGACTTCGCGCGCGTCGGCGAGATGCCGTCGCACGGGAGATGCCGACCAATCGCCAGTATGACGGGCGTTACCTTCACTTCGCTCTTGCCGCGCTCGAATACCCGCGCGCCAAGTTCCCCTTCCAGCGTCCGGGTCGCGCCCGACAGCGCAGGCTGGCTGACGAAGGACCCATGCGCCACTCGACCGAAATCGGGTTGCTGCGCAACGGCGCCAAGGTACGGAGCTCGTTGAACGTCATGCGCCGTTGCGACTTTTGCGCTCGGCCAGGAACCGCGCGAAGTCGGCGCCGGTCTCCGGATGCTTCAGGCCGAAGTCGACCGTGGCTTCGAGATAGCCGAGCTTGCGGCCGCAGTCGTAGCGCCGCCCCTCGAATCGGTAAGCGACCACGCGCTCGTCGTCCATCAGCCGGGCAATCCCGTCCGTGAGCTGGATTTCGCCGCCGGCGCCCGGCGGCATGGTACGCAAGTGGTGGAAAATCCGCGGCGTGAGCACATAGCGTCCGACCACGGCCAGCGTCGATGGCGTCGTCCCCGCCTTCGGCTTTTCGACAATGCGCGTGATCTCTGCGGTGCGCGTTCGCGCCGACCCGCTGGCGATGGTCTCCACGATGCCCCAGCTCCCCACGTCGTCCGCCGCCACTTCCATGACGCCGATCGTCGATGCGCGCTCGCGCATGGCGACATCGATCATCTGCTGCATCACCGGCACTTCCGC
This sequence comes from Aromatoleum sp., assembly GCA_010365205.1. GTDB lineage: Bacteria > Pseudomonadota > Gammaproteobacteria > Burkholderiales > Casimicrobiaceae > CAIWHR01. The sequence goes on from JAAFGU010000057.1 coordinate 9,454, forward strand.
ATCGATGAGATCGTCGGCCAGAATGACGGCGAACGGTTCGTCGCCGACGACCGGTGCGGCGCACAGCACCGCGTGACCGAGACCCAGCGCTTCGGTCTGCCGGATGTAGATGCAGTTGATTCCGCGGGGGGTCGCCGCCTGGACGGTCTCGAGCAGCTCGGTCTTGTTCCGCAGCTCGAGCTCGTTCTCGAGCTCGTAGGCCTTGTCGAAATGATCTTCGATCGCACGCTTGTTGCGACCCGTGATGAAGATCATGTCGGTGATTCCGGCGGCCGCCGCTTCCTCGACCGCATACTGGATGAGCGGCTTGTCGACGACCGGCAGCATTTCCTTCGGGCTCGCCTTTGTCGCCGGCAGGAACCGGGTCCCGAGCCCCGCGACGGGAAACACGGCCTTGGTGATCTTGCGCATCGTTTGCCTTCGTGGTTTTCGTTGTCGATCGGATCGTCCGGACCGCCGCTCGCGCCGCGCCGCGTTACGGCGGACCGGCGGACAACATCCGCTGCAAACCGTCCTCGTCGAGCACCGGCACCCCGAGCGTGCGTGCCTTCTGCAGCTTGCTGCCGGCCTCCTCGCCGGCGACGATGTAACTCGTCTTCTGCGAGACGCTGCCCGCAAGTTTGCCGCCCGCGGCCTCGATCCGCGCTTTCGCGTCCTCGCGGGTCAGCGTCGGCAGCGTGCCGCTCAGCACGAACGTGAGGCCGGCGAGCGGGCCCGGCGCGACGCGCTGCTTGCCGCGGACGCGGCCGGGTTGCTCGAGGTGCCCGACGTCGGGACAGTGCTGGCCGAGAGCATCGCCCGGTTCTTCGCCGAGCCGCACAATCGTCGCGTCATCGACGACCTGCGCGCGGCG
>JAAFGU010000058.1 GCA_010365205.1 Aromatoleum sp.
AACAGCCTGTCGGAGTTCGACGGCCTCGAGGAGGAGCGGCGCCTGATGTATGTGGCGATCACGCGCGCCAAGCGTCGCCTTTACCTGACCCACGCGCAAAGCCGGATGCTGCATGGGCAGGTTCGCTACAACATCGCGTCGCGCTTCCTCGATGAATTGCTGCCGGACGTCGTCCAGTGGCTCTCGCCGCGACGGCAGGGGAGGTATGGCGCGGTCGACGTCGACGTGGCGGAGTGGGGCGCCGGCGAGCGCGCCGCGCCGGCATGGGCCGAACCATCGTCGTCACCGGCAGCATCGCGCAGCAAGGCCGGCGACGGCCCCGGCTGGCGAATCGGTCAGAGCGTGCGCCACGCCAAGTTCGGGCTGGGCATCATCATCGACTCGGAGGGCCGCGGCAACGATGCTCGCGTGCAGGTCAACTTCCGCGAGGCGGGCGTGAAGTGGCTGGCGCTGGAGTATGCGAAGCTTGAGGCGGCGTAACCGTAGCGGGCGCTTCTCGTTCTGAAGACCATGTCCACTTCCGCATATCGGGAATTGCAGCCGACGCCGTTCCCGATGCCATTTTCCGGCGTCTTGATGCGGGCTTGACCGCAACCGACGCGACGCGCAGACTCCGCCGTTTCAGGGGGGACATGAAAACGATCGCGGCAGTCATAGTGTTCGCCATCGGCATTGCGCCCGCGCATGCTGGAGCGCTGAAACTGGCGACTTCGGTGCCGACGCTCGACGAAGGGGGCCTGGTCGCCTTGGTCGCGCTCATCGGTGTCGTCGCCGGCTTGGTCGCGCGTCGCCGCAAAAAATGATTTTGCCGGTATCGAGATCAGCGGCCCAGGCGGTTCCCGACGCCGTTTGGCCGCGGTCCGTCGCCCGGTTGACCGCGCCCGGTGCGCAGATTGCATCATTCCAGGAGGGGAAGATGAAAACGATCGCCGCAGTCATAGTGTTGGCTATCGGCATCGCGCCCGCGTATGCCGGAAAACAGGTGCTGGTGAGCTCGGTGCCGATGCTCGACGAAGGGGGCCTGATCGCCTTGATCGCGGTCATCGGAGTCGTCGCCGGTCTGGTTGCGCGTCGCCGCAAGAAGTGATGTTACCGGCATCGAGATCCGCAGCTGACGCGGGTCTCGACGCCGTTTTCGCGCGTCCTGGTGCCGGCTTGACCGCATCCGACCCGACGCACAGACTTTACCGGCCCACGGGGGAAAACATGAAAACGATCGCCGCAATCGCATTGTTCGCCATCGGCATCGCGCCCGCGCATGCGGGAATGCTCCAGTTGGTGCCTTCGGTGCCGACGCTCGACGATGGGGGACTGATCGCCTTGATCGCGCTCATCGGGGTCGTCGGCGGCCTGGTCGCGCGTCGCCGCAGGAAGTGACGCAGCAGCCCGGGCTCGCGGCGCGGGCCCGACGCGTTTGACCGCCGAGTTGACCGGGCACGCGCTGGTCCTGCTGCGGATCGGGTATGTCGGCGGCTTTATCGGCGTATTCGCGTTCCTGGCGTTGTGGGAAGACGGGCATCCCCTCGCGGGCCTTTCTTCCTCACGTCCGTCCTCAGCCGCTTCTCCAACCGCGGCGTCATTTGCGCCTTCAGTTCCGTTCTCCCGCCGGCGCCACATGGCCAGAAATGCCGGTCTGTTCGTGGCCACTCTCGCGTTCGTCTACGCGTTCGCCCTGAGCTGGCAACCGGCGGGGGTCGCCACGCTGCCCGGGTTTCCGCCCGGATTGCTCGATCGGTTCAGGCTTCCACTCGTCGTGCTGCTGGCCGTGGGTTTCATCGTCGCCGACCTCGCCGAATATCTGTACCACCGCCTGTGCCACCGCTGGCGGTGGCTGTGGCTCATCCACGCCGTCCATCATTCCGATCCGGACCTCGACGTGACGACGAGTCTGCGATTTCATCCGTTCGAAACGGCGCTGGAGACGCTGCTGAGGATGGCGGTGTTTCTGCTGCTCGGCATCCCGTTGTGGATCGAGGTCGTCCGGGCGGTGATTCTGAATCCGGTGAACCTGATGCAGCATGCGAACGTTGCCTACCCGCGCTGGGTCGAGCGCCGCCTGCAGTGGCTCGTCGTCACGCCGGCATTGCATCGCCTGCACCACTCGCCGGTCGAGGCCGAGACCAATTCGAACTTCGGCCCCGGCCTTTCGGTCTGGGACCGCGTGTTCGGAACGTTCCGCCGCCCGGATCAGGATCGTCCGCAGCGCTATGGCCTGCTGAGGCTCGACGACGATTCGTGGCAAACGGTAAGGGGCATGCTGCAGACGCCGTTCAAGGCCCGGCACATCCGCACGCTCTAGCGCGCCCCGGTGTTCGCTACGCCGCTCGATCGCCGTTCGGCGCTCGCAGCCCAAACGCCTTCGCCAGCAACTCGTAGGAGCGCCGCCGCGCCGCCGGATCGTAGGTCCACGTGTTGATGACGATTTCATCGAGTTCGAGCCGCCGCGCCAGCGCGGTGAGCCGGACGGCGACTTCCTCCGCAGTCCCGACGAACGCCTTGCGGCGCAACTCGCCGATCCGCGCGCGTTCGGCATCCGTGTACGGATGTGCCGCGGCGCGCTCGGGGGACACCAGCGGATGGCGCAGGCCCTGCTCGAAGCCGATGCGCCAGTATTCACGCGTCATCAAGAGCCGCATCGCCTCGCTTTCCGTTTCGGCGGCCACCGCCCACACGCAAATCGTGGCGATCGGCGACGGATAACGCGGACTGGGTCGATAGTTGTTGCGATACAGTTCGAGAGCCTCTTCGACGCCCTGGCCGTCGCTGAAGAAATACGCGAACGCATACGGCAGGCCGAAATGGGCGGCGAGCTGCGCCCCGTAGTCGGAGCTGCCGAGAATCCAGATCTCGGGGCTGGTCGGGCCCTGCGGATGCGCGGCGACTTTCCGGAACGGGTGGTCGTCCGGCAGCGCAGTTCCCGCGAGCCAGATTTGCAGATCCTGCACCTGCTGCGGAAACTCGTCGGCGGCATTCGCATGCGGATTCAGCGCGTAGGCGGTCAGCCGGTCCGATCCCGGTGCGCGGCCCACGCCCAGGTCGATGCGCCCCGGAGCGATTGCTTCGAGCACCCGGAACTGTTCGGCGACCTTGAGCGCCGAATAGTGCGGCAGCATGACGCCTGCGCTGCCGACGCGGATGCGCCGCGTCGTCGCAGCGATGGCGGACATCAGAATCTCGGGCGCGGTGCCGACGATGCTCGCGCTATTGTGATGCTCCGAGACCCAATAGCGGTGGTACCCCAGCGCGTCGCACCGCTGTGCCAATGCGAGCGACTCGCGAATCGCGCTGTCCTGCGTCCGGCCATCCGCCGCCGTGGACTGATCGAGAACCGACCACCTCATCCGGCATCCTTCGTCGACCGACCATGGCGCCGCGCTGGGTACATGCGATCTCCGAATGGCGGGCGATCTCCGAAACAATACGCTCGCTTCATTCGGTCACGCCCAGGAGATCGAGCACAAACGCGAATTCCTCCGCCACTTCGCGCAATTGCTGGAAGCGGCCCGATTTGCCGCCGTGGCCGGCCTCCATGTTGATCTTGAACAGCAGCGGGTTGCGATCCGTCTTCATGGCGCGCAGCTTGGCTACCCATTTGGCCGGCTCGAAATACTGCACCTGGGAGTCGTGCAGTCCGGTGGCGACGAACAGCGCCGGATAGGCCTGCTTGGCCACGTTGTCGTACGGGGAGTACGAGAGCATGTAGTCGTGGAACGCCTTTTTCCGGGGATCGCCCCATTCATCGAATTCGGTCGTCGTGAGCGGGATGCTGTGGTCCAGCATCGTCGTCACCACGTCGACGAACGGAACACGCGCGATCACGCCGCGATAGAGATCGGGCCGCATGTTGACGATCGCGCCCATCAGCAAGCCGCCTGCGCTGCCGCCCTGCGCGAACACCTTGTCCTTCGCGCCGTAGCCTTTCGCGACCAGCGCTTCGGTGACGTCGATGAAATCGTTGAACGAGTTCTTCTTGTCGAGCTTCTTGCCGGTCTCGTACCAGGCGCGGCCCATCTCCTCGCCGCCGCGGATGTGGGCGATGGCGAAGACGAAACCGCGATCGAGCAGCGACACCACCGACGAACGAAAGCCGGGGTCCATCGCGAAGCCGTACGATCCGTAGGCGTACTGGAACAGCGGCGCCGTGCCGTTCCTGCGAAAGCCCTTCCGGTAGACCAGCGACACCGGCACGTTGGCGCCGTCGCGCGCCTTGACCCAGACGCGCTCGGTGACGTAGCGTCGCGCGTCGAATTCACCCAGCACCGGCTGGCGCTTCAGCAGCTTCTTCCTGCCGGTCGTCATGTCGAGTTCATAGACGCTGGCCGGCGTGGTCAGCGACGTGTAGTGGTAGCGCAGCACGTCGGTGTCCTGCTCGGGATTGGCGCCGAGCGACGCGGTGTAGGCGGGCTCGTCCGACTCGATGTAGCTCGCCTTCGCGAGTTGCGCCGTCTTCCCTTTCCAGGGGACTACCCGCAGGCGGCGCAGGCCGTCGCTGCGCTCGTCGATGACGAAGTGCCGCGTGAAGAGGGCGAAGCCGTTGATGTACACCGCTTTGCTGTGCGCGACGAACGGTTTCCAGCGCGCGCGGTCGCCGATGTCCGCTTCGGCCACGCGCATCAGCTTGTAGTTCGGCGCGTCCCAGTCGGTGCTGACGATCCACGTGCCGCCGATGTGGTCGGCGCCGTAATGGAATTTGTGGCGGCGCCTGGCAAAGACGCGCCAGCGGCCGGCCGGGTTGTCCGCGGGCAGCACCCGCATCTCGTCGGACTCGGTGCTGGACATCGAGATGACCAGATATCGGTCCGAGCCTGTCTTGTCGACGTCGAGATAAAAGCTGTCGTCCTTCTCGTCGTAGACGATGGCATCGGACGCTGGATCGGTGCCGAGCACGTGGCGCTTGACGCGCTTGGTCAGCAGCGTGACCGGATCGTTTTCGACATAGAACAGCGTCTTGTTGTCGGCGGCCCAGACCACGCCGTCGCTGGCCCCCGGAATCGCGTCCGGGAAGGTCTCGCCGGTTGCCAGATTCCTGAAACGCACCGTGTACTGCCGGCGGCCGGACGTGTCTTCCGTGTAGGCGAGGAGTTGCTCGTCGGTGCTGATGTCCCAGCCGCCGATCTGGTAATAGTCCCTGCCGGTGGCGAGCGCGTTGACGTCGAGCATGATCTCTTCGCGCGCTTTCAACGAGCCGCGCTTGCGCGCGTGAATCGCGTATTCCTTCCCCTCCTCGTAGCGCGTGTAGTACCAGTACGAGTCCTTCTTCGACGGGACGCTGGCGTCGTCTTCCTTGATCCGGCCGCGGATCTCGGCAAACAGCTTGTCCTCGAGCGGTTTGTAACGCGCTGCATACTGACGGAAGTACGCATTCTCCGCGTTCAGGTAGTCGAGCACCTCGGCGTTCTGGCGGCTGTCGTCGCGCAACCAGTAGTAGTCGTCGCTGCGCGTGCCGTGCGGCGACTTGACTTTGTGCGGCTTGACCTTGGCGAGCGGCGGGGCGAGGACAGCTGAAGTGGCAACTGAAGTGGCAACTGAAGTGGGCTTGGCGTGGCTCATGGAGGAAATCGATAGTGTGGGGAGACGATCGCGCAGCAGATGACGGCGCCGGCGGCGTCGGCGGCGAGACGGGGGGCGGCAGTCGGCCTGTCTCGGTCGCCGGCACCCGAGCCCGAATCCGTCAACGCCGCGTGGACTTCCGCAGGGCGGGATTGACGCGGTCGATGTCGGCCTGAACCTGCGCGCGACCCCGCTCGTAGACGATCTCGCGTCCCGACACGCTGCCCGAGTACGCCAGCGCATTGCGCGTCGGCGTCAGATCGCAGCGAACGCTGTGGACGCCTTCGCCAAGCACGACCGTTATCCGGTCGGCCCGCTTGTGCAGGACGACGACGTCCATCGTTTGTCCGCTTTCGGTCGCTCGCACCGTAATTTTTTCCGCATCCATGAGATCTCGGCTCCGTCTGATCACTGCGACTGCGTGCAAATGGAAAGGAAACACTCCCAGGCAACGCTGCGTCGGCAGCAGCGCGCAATCGCTGGCGCAAGCCGCTGCCCGCATGCTGATGCAACCCGCGGAACGGCTAGAAATCCAGCAGGAAGGGCGCCACGGCCAGCGCGCCGCCGACGACGCAAAGCCACAGAATGCTGTCCACGAAGTAAGGATAGATGCACAGTAACAGGCCGGCAACGATCGGTGCGAATTTGGTCTGCCGTTTCCCGTAGACCATGTAAGCCATCCCGAGCGCGCCGGCGACGATGCCGATGACGAGGCTATTCACCGGCATTTCGCGCGCGCCCGGCAGCAGCCGGCGACTTCACCGGCGCGGGACGGCGGGAACCGAGCGTCGGGTGGAGCGAGAGGGTCGTCCACCGGAGTTCCTGTCTCGTTGCCGGAGGCGTCAGCGGGCGATGATAGAAGGGGCCGATCGGGCCGGTCATTTGAAAAAATAATGCAGATAGGCTTCGGCAAAGTCACGCCGACTTGTGACGTCGCCATATTCGACGCTGATCTGAAGAGCGAACACAACGGCATCGCAGTTCTTGCAATCGTTGGCGTCGCCGGCGGCAACCGCCCTGAAGTCGGCGATGTTTTTGCCGGGCGCAACCATTTTCGCCAGCGCCGCCACGCTGCCCAGGTCGACCGTGGCACTTTCGGCGAGCGGCTGACCGGGCGGAATCGGGATGGCGAGCTGCTCGGAATCCTTGCCGCGCTCCGCGGGGGCCAGCACGGTTACGCCCGCCACGCGAACGGAGACATCCGGCTTGCTGCTGGAAATGACGAGTTTCGCCGCACCATTCTCCGACTGGACGGCGTAGTCCAGATCGCCGCCGAGCTCGCGAGCGAACGCCGGATGCGCGATCAGCGCAACGAGTGCGGCGTTCAGAATCGAAGACAAACGCATGCTGTACTCGAGAGAAATGGTCCCGCGTCGAAATCCGGTTGCGCGGGCTGGCGGGGGAGCCGGAATGCAATCTTACCTGTCGCAGCCCCGATTCGATCCGGCAGCCACCACGTTGCGTGAGGCTGCTGCCAACCTCGCGCGTTCCCGCCGACGTATTCGCGCAATCGCCAGGAACGGACGGTGCCAAGAACTCCGACAAGGCGTTTGCCGCGGGAATCTGCGGGTTGACCCGGACCAACCGATCCGATTGCTACGGTTGGTCCGGTTGAGTCTCCTATCCTTCTGTCCACGAAACCGCCGGCTGCCCGACACCGCTCCCCGGCGCTGACGCGCGAATCGCGTTCATGCAGATGGCGAGCGTGCGGGCAAAAGCGGCGTTGCGCACGTCGAGTATCTGCGAGTGCGTCGCGGCAATCTCGAAACATTCGACCGGCCCCGTAAAGAGTTGCGCGAGGCGCGCCGGGTCGACCTGCGCCAGCCGCCGCCTGCTCGAAAGCAGGTAGGACGGACCGTCGTACGGCCGCGGCCGATACCCGCGTATCGCCATCTCGAACGCGCGGGCGACGCTGGCTGCCGCCCTGGCGTAAACCGGGTCGTCGAGAGACACCGCGATCTTGCCCTCGGACTGGCGCCGGCGGAGGCGCTCGAGCAGCGCATCCTCGGTAAGACTGGCGTCGTCCACGGTGAAGGGCCGAAACGGCGGATCGAGCAGAAGAAGTGGAAGCACGACCGCGCCGGCCGCACGCAACGAGCGCGCCATCTCGATCGCGACGTAGGACCCGGCGCACAGCGCCCCCAGCGCGTAAGGTCCGTTCGGCTGCCGCTGCCGCAACGCCCGCAGATAGTCGCTGGCCATCTCCTCGACCGTCGCGCGGCGCCTGCAATCCGTCGAGACCACGGGCCTGGAATGCCCAAACCGGCTGATCGTCGCCGAGCAGCTCGACAAAGCGGGGACTGACCAGCGCCTGGCCGAGCCGCCCATGGACCAGGAAAAGAACCGGGGGTTTTCCCGTCTCGCGAAGCGGGCACAGAACCGGAATCGGCTTCGCCGCGCGAACCGGGGCGAGGGCACGGAGCCGCGCCGCGATCCCCGCCACTGTCATGTCGTCGTGGACGCTCGTGAGCATCAGGCCGTGGCCGGCTCGCAGCCGGAGCTGTAACTCCGTGAACGCGAGCGAGTCGCCGCCGAGCAGAAAAAAATCGTCATCGCGGCCAACGCGCGGCTGCTTCAACAGTTCTCCGAACAGGGAAGCCACCTTCCGGTCTAGGTCGTCGCGCGGTGCGTCGAAATCGTGCGTCGACTCGAGCGAGGGCGGCTCCAGCGCGGCCATGGCCTTGCGGTCGATCTTGCCGCTCGACGTGAGCGGCAATGCGTCGCGGAACACGAATGCGCCGGGCAGCATGTAGCCCGGCAGTGTGCGCGCAAGCCGCTGGCGCAATCGGCGCGGATCCGGGGCGGTTGCCGGCGCCGTGGTGACATAGGCCACGAGCCGGTCGACCTCCGGCGCCCGATCCCCGACGATGGCGACGACCGCACATCGGGCAACGCCGGGACATGCTGCAAGCGCTCTCTCGATTTCGATCAGATCGACGGTGAATCCGCGGATCTTGATGCGACTGCCTTGGCGTCCCAGAAAGCAGAGGTCGCCGTTGTCGTCGATGCGGCCGAGGTCACCGGTTGCGTACCGCCGCCATCCGGGTTCCACCGGATCCTCGGAAAAGACCCGGGCGTCGAGTTCGGGGCGACGCCAGTAACCGGGACTCAGGTGGGGGCTGCTGACGAGGATCTCGCCGATTTCGCCCCGCCCGGCTTCGCTGCCATCCCCGCGCTGGATTCGCACCCGGACCCCGGGCGGGCAACGGCCCGCCGGTACCACGTCTCCGGGCGCTGGAAGACGTTGGTGATCGACCCGGTTCTGCGCGATCAAGCTCACCTCGGTAGCCGCGAGCTGATTGACGAAAAGGCAGCTTGTTGTCGTATGCCGGCGGAAGAGCTCGATGTCGGAATCGAACACCGCCTCCCCACCCAGGGCGATCACGCGCAGATGGCGGAGCACGCGGCCGGGCGCGAGGCGGTTCATCATCTCTCGATAGACCGTCGGTACGGCGTGCAGTATCGAGATCCGCTCTTCGTCGAGCCAGTCGGCCAATGACCCGATGCCCCGCTTGCGGACGTCGTACGCGCACACGGTCGCGCCGCTCGACAGCCCGCCGAAGATATCCACGTTCCAGGCGCCGAAGCTCAGCGAGTAGAGAAGCGAGATCCGATCCGCGGCGCCTATCTCGAGCGCTCGCGCATACGCGTCGGCGAAGAACAGCAGATTCCGGTGCGTCTGCGTCACGCCCTTCGGTTGCCCCGTCGACGCGGACGTGTAAACGAGGTTCGCCAACGCATCCGGATCGACGTCGGGAAGCGCGTCGGTCGCTCCGTCAGGACCCATGCGATCGATATCCAGCACGGCACAACCCGCCGCTGCCAGCGCGGTTGCCCGAGCGAGGAGCCCGCTTTCCGTGAGCATCACGAACGGCGCGGCATCTTCGAGGATGAAACGCAGCCGCGCATCGGGGTCGCCTGCATCGAGCATGACGTACGCCGAACCGCTCAGGCTGACTCCGACGAGCGCTTTGACGGCTGCGGTCTTGGACTCGAACAGGAGACAGACAAGACCCGACCGCCCGTGCGCAGCGACGCCCAGTTGCCCCGTAATGACTCTGGCGGCGGCACCAAGCGCCGCGTAGCTGATCGCCGCGCTCCCCTCGACGATGGCGGGCTTGTCCGGCCAGCGTTGCGCGGCGCGCAGTAGCCGCGCCCCGAACGCACCCGCAATGTCGCCCGTCGCCATCATTCCCCCGGCTTCGCTGCTTTCGTTGACGGTACCGGCACTGCCCTCGAACGTTGAATGGCCGACCCGTAGCTCTGGATCGAATTGCCTTGTTGTGCTTTCTGCGGCCTGCGCGCCATTGTCCGGGTGCCTACCGCATAGGATAATCCAGAATCGCCCGGCGTCTTCGGCGGCGCGCTCCGGTGAGTACGTTGGGCGCGCGGCCCTCGCGGCGACAAGGCTCGGCCATTTCCGTTGTTGTTCTGGTTTGCGATCGTCTCCGCCGCCCGGGAGGGGCGGGCGATTTGCGCCTCGTCGGGAGCCAATTCGTGCGCAAGACGCTTCTCCTGGTCGCAATGTTGATCTCCGCGCTGCCGTCGGCCAGCGCCTGGAGCCAAGGCTACCCGACGCGGCTGATCCGGATTGTGGTCGGGTCGACGGCCGGTTCTGGGATCGACATCGGCTCGCGGATGTTGGCCGAGAAGCTGCGCGAAGAGTTCGGTCAACCGGTCGTGATCGAGATCAAGGCCGGTGCGGACGGCATGATCGCCGCCCGCCACGTCGCCGCGA